>JAUVJB010000098.1 GCA_030592465.1 Bacteroidota bacterium
GCCAACATGCAATATAAAAAATTGGGCAGAAAGTGGTGAATGTGAGCGAATTAACAATAAATAAACGGTGTAGTAAATTGAAAAATTGGAGTTTCAAAATGCCCAAAATTTCATATTGCCATCGTTGCCAACCATTTATCAGGAGTGATAGAAATGAAATTTATCAAAAAAATATCTTTCAAAAGAAATCATATTTCTTTGCTTAATACAGCCTAAAACAATTGAGATATTGGAATTGTAGTTTTGAAGATAAATTTGTTTATCTTTGCTTATAAATATATATATATAAAAGATGAATACAAGAAATATCATAGCAGACAATTATTTTGGGATGATAAAGAATTTGAGTGTTGATGTTAAATTGGAATTAATAACACGCATTTCTGAATCAATGAAAGATTTTTCGCAAAACGAAGATAAACAGAAAAAAAAGTCATGGAAATTACTTTTTGGAGCTTTTGACTCCGAGCAATCTGCCGATGAAATTATAGACGAATTAAGAAAATCCCGTTATACAAACAGGCATATTGAAGATTTATGAAATATTTACTTGACACAAATATCTGTATATATTTTCTAAAAGGGAAATATAATTTGGTAGATAAATTTGATAAAATAGGATTTAAAAATCTATATATTTCTGAGATTACAGTTGCGGAATTAAAATTTGGAGCTGCCAAAAGTGATAGACCCAATAAAAACAAAGACGTCATCGAACAACTGGCAAACAAATTTAAGTTGATACCTATTTTTCAATCACTGGACTTTTTTGCTGAGGAAAAAGCAAGGCTTAAAAAAGGTGGAAATATCGTAGATGATTTTGATTTATTAATTGGTTCGACTGCGGTAGCTAATGATATGGTTTTGGTGACAAATAACGAGAAACATTTTAGGCGTTTGAGGAATATTAAAATTGGACGAAATAAAAACAGTTGGCAACATGCAATATAGCAAAAAGCGGTAAAGTGCTAATTTGAAACGATTTAACCCGTTCAAATTTCATTTTAGTTTGATATTGAATCGTTCGCAATCCGTTTCATGCCATATTGCCACCGTTAGCGGCCATTGAAAAAAAGAAACAGACAAAAAATAAATATTAATCTTTAAATTTGAAATATTATGAAACAAAAATACAAAATTTGCATTTTGCCATTAATGATAATGGGGATGTTATTAATACTTACAAACAGTTGTGAAAAGGATGATAATAAAGATGGAGAGGAAACTCATACAACAATCAGTGATGAAAACTTTTATAGACAATTGGGAAGTACACTCATTAATTGCTATACGGATATTTATAATCAAAACTTAGCCGGTAAACCAACCGGGACTCAGAATATAACTGCTAATGGACCTATGGGAGGGACTGTTATTATTACAGGTAGCGATAGTTATGATAATACGCACGGCATAACTACTACCGACCTCGTATTTTCTATGACTGCTGTTAAATATACATATTCATACACAGGTAGCAATAGCAAAACATGGGTTACGGAAGTAACTTTAACAGGAGCTACTACCTATAAGGGCAGTTTCTCAGATAGTTATACAAGTGTAAATCATCAATCGGATAATTTGTATATAAAAGGTTCGGTTACTTATGATGGTGTTGTTAGAAATATTGATATGTCGGGAAAAGTAAGTATTAATCGTTCAACAACAACATCTGTCAATATCTTTGGTCATTTAGTTACATGGTAAAAAATATACAAAATTTGGCTTTACCTATTAGTACTAATTGGATTTGTTTTAATTTTTACTGATAGTTGTAAAAAAGATGATTACAATTCGACAGTGCCAACTTTGACAACTACAACTCTTAGCAACATCACATCAACAACAGCAGTTTGTGGTGGCAAAATAACTTCTGATGGCGGGTCAATAGTAACAGAACGTGGGGTTTGCTGGAGAGCATCGCAAAACCCTACCATTGCAGACAGCAAATCCACTGATGGCAGTACAGGAACAGGCAGTTTTACAGCAAGCATTTCCGGACTTACCAGCAACATAACTTATTATGTGCGGGCTTATGCCACCAATAGTGCCGGAACAGGCTATGGAGATGAAAAAATATTTACCACATCAGCAACATCTGATTTCGCTATCACACTATCGGCAACAAATGTAACATCCTCAAGTGCGACATTTAATGGCAGTGTAAATGCAAACTATTTTTCAACCACTGTCACCTTTGAATATGGCATTACAACAAACTATGAAAACTCAATAACTGCTTCGCAAAGCCCTGTAACAGGAAATAATAATACAGATGTTAACGATTCTTTAACAGGATTGTCTACCAATACAACCTACCATTTCAGGGTTAAAATAGTTAATTCTTCTGGCACTGCTTATGAATCCGATATGACATTTATTACGAATTATATAGTAGGTGAGACTGCTTATGGTGGAGTTGTATTTTATCGTGATAGCACTGGTCAGCATGGCTTAGTTTGCGCACCAACTAACCAAAGTACAGAAGCCACTTGGGGATGCGATGGCACAGCCGTAGGCAGAACATCAACAATCATAAACACTGGTGCATCCAACACCAATGCCATTGTTGTAGGTTGCACCACGGCAGGCATTGCGGCTAAACTATGTTACGATTTGGCGCTTAATGGTTATAGCGATTGGTATTTGCCATCAAAAGACGAATTGGGTCTTATGTACTCAAATTTACACTTGCAAGGTATGGGAGGTTTTGCCTATGCTCACTATTGGAGTTCCTGCGAGTTTGATGCCACTAATGCATGGATGTTGTTATTCGGCTCCCCAATGGAAATGGACATGGGTAGCTCCAGTAAAAGTTGTACTTACTATGTTCGTGCCGTTCGTGCTTATTAACATTACAAAATTGAGGTTGTATGAATTTTCAAAAGAAAACCAACGAAACGCTAACACGCTCTATAAATAATTGCCGTTTCAGTAAATATTTCAAGAGTTGTAGCCCGCATCAAGTTCATTTACAGCTCGATAGGAAAATACTCCGCAATCTGCAACTATTCATAGCGACATCCAGACAGTAATTTTATCTAATTACCTTTTTTGATAATTTTTCAGATTGGTTATGTTCATCGTTTTCTTTGAGATAAAAAATAGTTCATAATAATATTTTACATTCAACTTCCAATAATCAAGTAGGCGGCTGACATTCAAATGACCGTCAGTGTACCTCTCCCCAATACATTTCCCCCTGATACGCTTCGCTATAAGGTAAATTACGGGGCAGACACTCTTACTGTACGTACGATTTATATACACACTAAACCGTTGTTGAGAAAGATGCCCTGAAATAAAAAAACATATACACTAATCACCATATTTAATTCATATACAGCGAATTACACTAATCACAGAATTAATAACAAAAAAAATCATATTTTAGTTTGTAGAAACAAAATTGTCTATTATATTTGCAAATCAATTTGAGAGGGCGATTAGCTCAGTTGGTTCAGAGTGCCTGCCTTACAAGCAGGATGTCACTGGTTCGAATCCAGTATCGCCCACATTAAAAATCAAAGCTTTACAGAAATGTAAGGCTTTTTTTATTTCCATTTGCATAAAATAATATTGATTTGAATTCGGAGATTTTTAAATCCATTTTTATCAAACTAACGGCAATAGTAAATTTAGCCTGCCATTAGTTTGAGATAATATTAGTATTTTTTCGTGATTGTTACCGAAATTTGGTATCTTGCTAGAAATTTTACTAAAATGACTATTGCGGAATACATAACTGAACTACTAAGTAATGAAGAATATGCTTTTTCGTGGAATGAGATATTGCAAAAGTCAGCTAAATCGGGAGTTGCATTAAATTGAAGATAAAAAGCACTCGCTCTTTTGGATTTGCAATCCGAAAGAGTAGTTAATCTAAAAACACGTTGAAAAGTCCGCCAGCTAACGGACAATTTTTGGAGTAGTCTCAACCATTTGAAATACAAACTATTTACTTAGACCTGCCAGATTTTAAAAATCCAGCAGGTCTCTTCGTTGAAAGTAATCCGGAAAGAGAAAAAAAATTGAAATATTGATAGACAAAAAAACAAACTAACGGCAATACTTAGATGGTATTGCCAATAATTTGAAATATGAAACCAAACCCTGTTAATCCAAAAAAAGCATTAAACAAAGCTTTCTTAAAGGTAAAACCCAACAGAACGGATATTGATAATTTTAAAAGCAATCTTATCAAACTTATTGATACTATTAATGAAAGCGAATCGGAAGAATTTCATAAAAATTTGGTTTCAGAATTCTTAAAAGATACTTATTATAAAGAGAATCATTTTATCAACACCAAAGGGCGTACCGATTTGGTTATACATAACGGCAAAGATGCCAAAAGCACGGTAGGGGTTATTATTGAAGCGAAAAAGCCAACTAATAAAGCAGAAATGCTAAAAAAAGATAATATCAACACCAAAGCATTTCAAGAATTGGTATTATATTATTTAAGAGAGCGTATCAGTTTAAAAAATCTCGAAATAAAATATCTAATTGCAACCAATATTTTCGAATGGTTTATTTTCGATGTAAATATTTTTGAAAAAGAATTTGCCCAAAATAAGGTATTAGTAAAACAATTTACCGATTTTGAACAAGGCAGGTTAGCAGGAAAAACAACAGATTTCTTTTATAAAGAAATAGCACAACCTGCGTTTGAAAATATTAAAAATGATATTGATTATACATATTTTGGTATTCGGGAGTATGAGAAACCTTTGCGTAATAATGATAAAAAGGACGACAATAAACTCATTGCTTTATACAAATTATTATCACCCGAGCATTTATTAAAACTGCCGTTTGCCAACGACAGCAACAGCCTCGACAAATCTTTTTATGCCGAATTATTACATATTATTGGTTTAAGTGAGACAAAACAAGGCGGCAAAAAACTTATTGGTCGTAAACCGGAAAATGAAAAAAATCCGGGGTCATTAATTGAAAATGCGATTACCATTTTACAATACGAAGATTGTATCAGCTGGATTAAAGCTTCAGATTACGGTTCAAATAGAGATGAACAATTATATAGTGTTGCTTTAGCATTAGTTATAACTTGGATTAACCGTATTTTGTTTTTGAAACTGCTTGAGGGTCAATTAATTAAATATCATAAAGGTAATAGTTCTTATAAATTCTTAACCATTGAGCAAATATCTGATTATGATGCTTTAAATAAATTGTTTTTTCAGGTACTTGCCATTAAAGAAAGTGAACGTAGCGAGTTGGTTAAAAAGAAATTCGGAAAAATACCTTACTTGAACAGTTCATTATTTGAACCCAACGATTTGGAACACAAAACTATTCGTTTAAGTAATCTTGAAGATGAATATAACATTCCTATACTAAATTCCACTGTGCTTAAAGATAAAACAGGGAAACGCTTGAAAGGGGAAATGAATGCCCTTGAATATTTGTTTCGTTTTTTAGATGCTTATGATTTTGCCGGCGAAGGAGCAGAAGACATACAGGAAGATAATAAAACATTGATTAATGCATCGGTACTTGGTTTAATATTCGAAAAAATAAACGGATACAAAGACGGTTCGTTCTTTACCCCCGGATTTATAACCATGTACATGGCAAGGGAAACTATTCGCAGGGCAGTAATTCAAAAATTTAATGATACCAAAAATTGGGGTTGCAAAAATTTTAATGAGCTTTACGATAAAATTAACGATAAAAAAGAAGCAAATCAAATTATCAACAGCTTAAAAATTTGCGACCCTGCAGTAGGCTCAGGACATTTTTTAGTTTCTGCTTTAAATGAGATTATTGCCATTAAAAGTGAACTGAAAATTTTACTTGACAGACAAGGAAAAACATTGCGAGATTACCATGTTGAAGTAGTAAACGACGAATTGATTGTTACTGACGAAGACGGCAATTTTTTTGAATACAACCCTAATAACCATGAAAGCCAACGAGTGCAGGAAGTTTTATTTTATGAGAAAAAAACCATTATTGAAAACTGTTTGTTTGGTGTAGATATAAACCCCAACTCAGTAAAAATTTGCAGATTACGACTGTGGATTGAACTTTTAAAAAATGCTTATTACAGACAAGGTACAAAAGAACTGGAAACCTTACCCAACATTGATATTAATATTAAATGCGGAAACTCGCTGATTAGCCGCTATGCTTTGGATGCTGATATTAAAAAAGCCTTAAAAAAAAGTAAGTGGGATATTGACAGTTATCGTTTGTCTGTTTCTACTTACCGCAATGCAAAAAGTAAGGAAGAAAAGAAAGCAATGACAGTGCTTATTGATAAAATTAAAAATGATTTTGAAAGCGAAATAGCAGCTAATGACAAGCGTATTATAAGGCTGAATAAATTAAGAGGAGAATTGTTTGCCATTACTACTCAGACAACAATGTTTGAGAAAACAAAAAAAGAAAAAACAGAGTGGAATAAAAATATAAATAAATTTACCTGTGATATTCAAAAACTGGAAACCGAACTCGAAGAATTAAAAAACAACAAAATATATGAAAATGCTTTTGAGTGGCGATTCGAATTTCCTGAAGTATTAAATGATGACGGCGATTTTATAGGTTTTGATGTGGTGATTGGTAATCCTCCGTATATTAAGGAATATGAAGGTAAGGAAATTTTTAATGGTTTAAGAGAATTACCATGCTACCAAGGTAAAATGGATATTTGGTATTTGTTTGGTTGTTTAGGAACACAAATTATAAAATTTAATGGACGATTAGGCTTTATTGCTACAAACAATTGGGTTACAAATTCCGGAGCTTCAAAGTTTAGAAATAAAATTATTAAAGAAACTGTTATAGAGACATTGATTGATTTTGGAAATTATATGATTTTTGATTCTGCTTCGATTCAAACGATGATACTAATTTATAAAAACAATAAAAATATTGATAATTATAAATTTGATTATAGAAAAATTATAGATAAAGAACCTTTGCAAGAAAATGTATTAAAAATTTTAACAAAAGAAGAAATAGCAGGTACAGAAATAATTCAACCTAAAATTATTAAAAAGTTATTCGTGAATAATTTACTCACATTTTTTGGACAAAAAAAAGCTGATATTTTTGAAAAAATGATTAGTAAACAAAATTTTTATTTACACGAAAAAACTAATAAGAAAAAAGGAATAAAAACTGAAGTAGGACAAGGTATTGTTTCTCCTCAAGATTTTGTAAATAAGGATAATGCACAAAAAATAAAACTCTCTAAAGTTGGTGATGGAATTTTTGTTTTAAGTCAAGTGGAATATGAAAAATTTCAAATGAGTAAAGCAGAAAAAAAAATATTTAAACCTTTTTATACTTCTTATGAATTACAAAGGTATTATGGGAATATAAATAATAAGTATTGGATAATTTATACAGATTCCACTTTTAATGATAAAAAAAGAGTTATAGGTTATCCAAATATAAAAAAGCACTTAGATAAATATAAATCAATAAATACATCAGATAATTATCCCTATGGTTTGCATAGAGCGAGGGAGCAATACTTATTTGAAGGTCAAAAAATTATATCTTTAAGAAAATGTTCTAATCGTCCTATATTTACATATACTGATTTTTCTTGTTATGTCTCTCAAACATATTATATCATAAAAACTTCACGAATCAATTTAAAATATTTAACAGGTTTATTAAATTCAAAACTTATAGAATTTTGGCTAAAATATAAAGGCAAAATGCAAGGGAATAATTATCAAATTGATAAAGAGCCGCTTTTAAGTATCCCAATATATAAACCAACAGATGAATATCAAGAAAATATTTCAAAAAAAGTTAGCCAAATCATAACCGCAAAAAAGCAAAACCCAAATGCTGATACCGATGCAATAGAAAAAGAAATAGACCAATTAGTTTATAAATTATATGGATTAACCGAAGAAGAGATTAAAATAGTAGAAAATAATTAAAGATTGAGACCACTCTAAAAACTATCCGCCAGCTGGCGGATGAATTCTGTATAAAAAATATTACATTGTAATAAAAAAATAAGCTGCTCAATAGCCCAGACGTTTACTCAATAGCCCAGACGTTTACTCAATAGCCCAGACGTTTACTCAATAGCCCAGACGTTTACGTCTGGGTTTAAAAAAATTAATAAATATTAGAATTAGGGCGTTTACGCCCTTATAAAAATTACAGGAATGAAGCAGAAATAATGCCGTGAACGGCATCTTTTGCCATTTTAAATAAATCTTTAATCCCAGCCATGAATGGCTGGGCTATTGATTGAACAAACGCGAAATCCATCCGCCGGCTGGCGGATGGATTTTTTGTAAAAAATATCACATTACAATAAAATACCAAGTCCGAAACATTAGTAAAATTATCAGTCAATAACTTTCTTCCACCCGATTTTTGAAAGATTATAATAAATAATACCTCCTGAGAAGATTGAAATCACAATAAAAATTGAACCTGTAAAAAATTCTCCGAAAATTATTTTACCTATTCCAAATAAACAAAACATAACCATTACACAACCTGCAATCCAATTAATAAATAAATATCGATAACCGGTATCTCCTTTTACATCAGGCATATTTTTCGAGATATGTCTCCAACCTATACCTCCGGGATGTACTTTTTTATAAAATGCTCTTAATTTATCATCTTTTGTAGGTCTTGTTAAAAAAGTAACAATAACCCAAACAGCAGTTGACCACGCAACAATAATGATTAGACTTTCTTCGAAAGGCATGTGATACTTAAATTTCAAAATCGGGTAAACAAAATA
Source organism: Bacteroidota bacterium (assembly GCA_030592465.1). GTDB lineage: Bacteria > Bacteroidota > Bacteroidia > Bacteroidales > B39-G9 > B39-G9. The sequence continues at coordinate 8,762 of JAUVJB010000098.1, forward strand.
CGGGGCAATCATTGCAGCAATTTCAGACCATGCATTAATTCTCCACCAAAACCAGCGTAAAATTAAAACTAAGCCTATTCCTCCACTACACGAAAGAATAAATTTCCATGCATCGCTGATTTGTTCAAATTGAGTAGTAACAATTAATGATAAAATTATTAATAATATTGTAGTAATTCTTGAAACTTTAACATAAAATTTTTCATCGGCGTTTGGCTTAACAAAAGGTCGGTATAAATCATTAATAATATAAGAAGTGCCCCAAACTGTTTGTGAAGCAATTGTTGACATATATGCAGCAAGAAAAGCAGCCATCAATAAACCTAATAAACCTGCCGGCATAATATCTCTAATTACCATAACATAAGTAGCACCTTTGTCGGGTTCGTCAGGATATAACACTAAGGCAACTAATGCAACAATAATCCATGGCCAAGGTCGTAAAGCAAAATGTGCAATTTGAAACCAAAGTGTAGCAAGCAAAGAATGTTTTTCGTTTTTAGCAGACATCATACGTTGAGCAACATATCCGCCACCGCCCGGCTCTGCTCCCGGATACCAACTTGCCCACCACTGCACACCAAGATATGCTACAAATGCAGTAACACCCATTTTTAACAAACCTCCCGATTGCGAATAACCGCCACCTGATTGTGTAAAATCAGGCACATACTTAAACACCCATTCGGGTAATTTTTGTTTTAAACCGGCAATACCTCCAATATCGGCATTATTAACTGCATAAACTGCCAAAATAATACAGCCTGTCATAGCTACAACAAACTGAAAAGTATCGGTAAACGAAATACCCCACATTCCTGATAAAGATGAATAAATGGCAATAAAAACCATTATGCCTGCAACAATTATTAAATGCGAAGAAAATCTCAATCCTAATATTGTAATTCCTGTAAGACCAAAAACAGTTAGTTCGGGAAACATAACTTTTAAAATTTTTACCATAGCGAGATTAACCCATGCCATAACAATCATATTCATAAAAACGCCAATATACACACTTCTAAACCCACGCAAAAAATTAGCAACTTTTCCCGAATAACGAATATCAACAAACTCACAATCGGTCATAATACCTGCACGCCGCCATAAACGAGCAAAAAAGAAAACTGTTAACATACCGCCAAATAACATGTTCCACCACAGCCAATTACCTGCAATACCATTTTGTGCAACCAGCTCTGTAATAGCAAGAGGAGTATCGGCTGCAAAGGTTGTAGCCACCATACTTGTACCTGCAATATACCAAGGCAGACTTCTACCGCTTATAAAAAAATCTTTGGTACTTTTACTTGCCCTTTTAAACATATAAAAGCCTATCCCTAAGCTTATTATAAGATATATAATTATAATTACCCAATCAATTGTTTTCATCTTCTTATTTTTGTAATTTATTTACACGAAAGTAAAATATTATTGATTTCTATCAATAAAATTAGTGTCTTATTTTTTAACTTACTATATCAATAAATTAATTTTACATAATATTCTCATAATTAAACATTTAATATATGTATTACGTAAGTTCTCAATAATTAGTGGTTATAAAGGCTAAAGTAAAAAGGCTAAAGTAAAAAGGCTAAAGGCTAAAGGCTAAAGTAAAAAAGCTAAAGTAAAAAGGCTAAAGTAAAAAGGCTAAAGTAAAAAGTATTTCAAAATTATTTGTTTTATTTGTTTTAACACATATTGAACATAGAATATTTTTTAGCTTTGAGATTCTTTTACTAAATTATCTATTTCATCATTTA
>JAUVJB010000112.1 GCA_030592465.1 Bacteroidota bacterium
ACGAAGCAATCTATGTCTCTGTATTTCAGACGATTGAGATTACCACACTTCATTCGCAATGACGAAAGCACCCTTTTTAGACTGAACTCATAATATTTACTTAAAAATAATATTATTTATCATTTTATCATTATGAATATTAAAAATAATTCTCAATTACAATTAGCTTATGATTTTGTCCAGTTTACCGGAAGAAATATTTTCTTGACAGGTAAAGCAGGTACCGGAAAAACCACTTTTTTACATAATCTTAAAAAACGTTCACCCAAACGTATGGTCGTTGTGGCACCAACAGGTGTGGCAGCTATTAATGCTTCAGGTGTTACTATTCATTCCTTTTTTCAGCTTTCTTTTGGACCTCTTCTGCCGGGTTATAAAACATCTGAATTTGAGAATCAGGGAAAGCAAGCTAAATTTAAAAGGTTCAGCAAAGAAAAAATAAATATAATCAAAAGTATGGATTTGCTGGTAATTGATGAGATCAGTATGGTTAGAGCCGATTTGCTTGACGGTATAGACAATACTTTACGCAGATTCAGAAACAAAAATCTTCCCTTTGGCGGAGTTCAACTGCTAATGATTGGTGACCTGCAGCAACTTGCCCCGGTAGTAAAAGATGAGGAAGGAAGACTGCTGCGGCAATATTATGATACGCCTTTTTTCTTTAGCAGCAAGGCGTTGCAGCAAACCCAATACGTTACCGTTGAGTTGCAATATGTTTATCGACAAAAAGATGAACATTTTATTAAATTGCTTAATAAAATTCGTGACAACCAAATAGACAAGGAAGTTATTGATGAACTAAATGCAAGGTATAAACCTGATTTTAACCCTGATAATGAAGGTTACATCATCCTCACCACCCACAATGCCAAAGCAAAACAAATTAATGATTCTAAGTTAAGTCGCTTACAGGAAAAAATTTATACTTTTAAAGCAGAAGTTTCAAACAATTTTCCTGAATACACATATCCCACCGATTTTGAACTAAAGCTAAAAACAGGGGCACAGGTAATGTTTGTAAAAAACGACCCTAATCCGGCTAAGCAATTTTATAACGGTAAGATAGGAACGGTAATCCAAATTGATGAGGATGTTGTAACGGTGAATTGTGCGGGTGATGAAGAACCCATAGATGTTATGCCTGTGGAATGGCAGAAAATGAAATATACATTGGACGAAGAAACCAAAGAAATTAGAGAAACTATTGAAGGTACTTTTACACAATATCCACTAAAATTGGCTTGGGCTATTACTATACATAAAGGACAGGGATTGACTTTTGAGAAAGCCATTATTGATGCACAGGCAGCCTTTGCACACGGACAGGTTTATGTAGCACTTAGCCGCTGCACATCGTTGGAAGGGCTTGTATTGAGCACCCCCATTGCAGCTCAAAGTGTAAAATATGATAGAACAGTTGAAAGTTTCACAAAGCATTATGAAGAAAACCAACCCGGTAAAATTGAACTTGAAGCATCCCAAAAAGCATATCAACAACAATTGTTAACCGACCTTTTTGATTTTAATACTTTACAAAAATATATTTATTTTTCCATTAAATTATTAAAAGAACATTCGGAAAGTTTACAGGGTAACCTTTTGGTTATTTTTAGGGAAATGAACGAAAAAATAAAAAAAGATGTAACAGATGTATCAGTGAAATTTCGCACACAGCTTCTGAATTTGTTTTCAAAAAAGAGTGATGTGGAAAAAGATGCTGCTCTACAAGACAGAATCCGGAAAGCCGGTGTTTATTTTTCAGAAAAAATTAAAGAATTAGTAGCAGATAAAATAGAGAATATTACAATAGAAACAGACAATAAAACAGTATGTAAATCAGTGAAAGATGTGGTTAATAAATTGTTACAGGAAGCATTATTCAAATCATCCTGTTTACAAGCCTGCCAAAGCGGTTTTATTGTTAAAAATTATTTGGAGGCAAGAGCCAAAGCTTCCATTGATGATAATTTCAAAAAACCTTCCCGAAAAAAATCATCTGAACCGGTTAGCACTGACATTATCAATCCGGAATTATACAAACGTATAAAAGCATGGCGGGATGTTAAAGCCGACGAACTCAATTGTGAAGTTTATAGGGTTTTGCAGCTAAAAACCATGAGGGAGTTGAGTGCCAAACTACCTGTTACTAATCAGTCGCTAAAAGCAATTAAAGGGCTTGGGAAAAAGAAATTGGAAATGTTCGGCAGTCATCTGATTGAAATGATAATTTTATTTTGCAAAGAGAATAATATAGATTACGATACTTACGAAGAACCCGAAATCACAGTTCCAAAAAAAAGCAGTAATCAAATTAGCTTTGAAATGTGGAAAGACGGAAAAACCATAGAAGATATTGCCAAAGAAAGGCAATTTGTTACAACTACCATTGAAGGGCATTTGGCATATTTTGTGGGCACCGGAGAAATAGTTGTTGATAAATTAGTAAATGCTAAAAAAGTAAAACGTATATCTGACTTTTTTCAAAAGCATGAAACCATCTTGTTAAATGAAGCAAAAATAGCTCTCGGCGAAGATGTTACTTATAGTGAGTTGCGTTTTGTGTTACAACATCTGAAATTTAAGGGCGAGATAAAGGATTAGTTCTTTAACAGAAAAATATATTAAGAATATTGATTTGCATGGGTCGGTGTAGCTTGTTGCTACGTCTTAAAATTTTGTTGGCTTATTTATTTGCTACACTAATTCCAAACATGTAAAAATGTTCCGTCAAAACTCGTTTTATACTCTTTTAATGGTCTTGTGGCAGGACCTCCTGTAACAGAGCCATCGTATAAACTAAATTTTGACCCGCAACACGGACATTTTACTAATATAGGTGAATTTTCATCGTTTGTTACAGCACAATTATCATCAGGATTATAAGTGCAGGTTCTGTCATAAGCGTGAAATTCTTCAATCGAAGACCTGTAAATTATTATACCGTTAACTCCTGCATTTTTCATAAAAACATGATTGCCTACTGCTGCCAAATCAATATATTCAGGATCATCTAAATTTATAGTAAAATTTACAGGTACATCCGGTATATTACTTTGATTTTTATCACACTTTATAAAGAAGATTGAAATTAGGGTTATTATAAAAAAAATATTTAATTTTGTTATTTTATATAGTTTATTCATCATTATTTTTTATACAAAATTAATGAAAATATTATTAAAAAAATTTTTAATCTTTAATATTATATTTTTAATACCTTTATTATTATACCCACAAAAAAGGTATTCTGTTGATAATAAAAACTCGGGGGGAAAAAGAAGTGTAAGTATAAAATATAGGATTCAAAAGTTAAAAACAAATATTATTAGTTGGAGAAAAGCTCAAAAAAAGAATAGACTTAGAAAACAACAAGAAAAAGACAAAGAAAAATATAAAAAGAAATATCAAACAGAAAAAGTTCAGAAAAGAATGAAGCGTTCAAAACGCAAGGCAGACAGATACAATAATAAGAAACCCCGATACAATTTTTTTGAGCGATTATATATTAAATTTAATGCAAAATTTGGGAGAAAGAAAAAGGGAAACACTAAAGATATAAAGGATTAAAGTACTCTGAAAACTAAAATTATTAATTCATAGCCGATTAGCGGTTTTGTAATAGACTGATATACAGATTTTAAGTCTTCCGCCCGTCAGCTGACGAATTAACCGCTTATCGGCTTTTCGGAGTGAATTCAAGGTTTAACGTTTGAATCCTTTTCGAAAACAGGCAGATCGTCATTGCGAATCCCGAAGTATCAGCGATTTTCTAATCCCAAAGTATCGGGATTAATTTTTGTTTATTGTTTGCTAATATATTGAATAAGAACCATATAACATTACAATCCGCCAGCTGGCGGATAATGGCGGTTACATAATTATGCATAAACAAAAAAATAGGTATTACAAGCAATAAATATTCTAAAATCACAATTCTATAATCTGAAATTTTTTATTATTGTTTGGTTTATTTTTAATAGTTTTACAAAAAAAAATGTTTTGAATATCGGCAACTTAAACAAAAAAAAAATTGTTAATGATCCTGTTTACGGCTTCATTAATATACCAAGTGAAATTATCTTTGATATAATTGAGCATCCTTATTTTCAACGATTAAGACGAATAAAACAATTAGGATTAACTTATTTGGTTTATCCCGGGGCAATCCATTCTCGATTTCAACATGCTCTTGGAGCAACTCATTTAATGAGTACTGCTGTTAATGTTTTACGTTCAAAAAACAAAATTATTACCGACGAAGAGGCAGAAGCTGTTTTAATTGCAATTTTATTGCACGACATAGGACACAGCCCGTTTTCTCATGCTTTAGAAAAACATATTATTAATATTAATCACGAGACATTGTCATTATTTTTTATGGAAAAATTAAACAAAATTTTTCATGGCAAACTCTCATTGGCAATTAAAATTTTTAGTAATAATTATCATAAAAAGTTTTTACATCAATTAGTATCAAGTCAATTAGATATGGATAGGCTTGATTATTTAAAAAGAGATAGTTTTTTTACCGGTGTTACAGAAGGTGTAATTAGTTACGACAGAATAATAAAAATGCTTGATGTTGTTGACGATAAATTAGTTGTTGAAGAAAAGGGCATTTATTCAATCGAAAAATTTTTAATAGCACGCCGACTGATGTTCTGGCAAGTTTACCTGCACAAAACAGTTGTATCTGCTGAACTTCTATTGTCTAATATCTTAAAAAGAGCTAAGGAATTAGCAGATAATAACGTTGAACTTTTTGCCACACCTGCTTTGAATTTTTTTCTTTATAATAAAATCAATAATGATAATTTTTATAATTCAGATACTGCTTTTAACTTTTTTTCTCAACTTGACGATAATGATATTATGGCATCGATAAAAACATGGATTAATCACGATGATATTACTTTGAGCAAATTGAGTAACAACTTAATAGACAGGCATTTATACAAAACAATTATTCAAAAACAGCCTATTGACAAAAATATTATCAGTGATTTGAAAAATAAAGTTAAACAAGCTTATAATATTAATGATGATGAAGTTAATTATTTTGTTTTTACCGGAGTTCTTACAAATAACGCATATAGTGTTGTAGATGACCAAATTAATATTTTTAGTAAAACCAAAAATTTGACTGATATTTCAGAAGCATCAGACATGTTAGATCTTTCTATTTTGTCAAAAGTCGTAAAAAAATATTATTTATGCTTCCCAAAAGAGTTTAAGATTTAATAATATTTTCTAATTTTGTAAAAAAAAACAATTATGGAATTTACAGCGAAACAAATAGCCGATTTTTTAAAAGGGGATATTGAAGGTAATCCTGACGTAAAAGTTAATAACGTAACCAAAATTGAAGAAGGTAAGTCGGAAACTATATCTTTTTTGGCTAATCCTAAATACGCAAAGTATATTTATAACACAAAATCGTCAATAGTTCTTGTAAATAAAGATTTTCAAGCTGAAAAAAATATTAATGCAACGTTAATACGCGTTGACAATGCATATCAGTCGTTTGCTTCTTTGTTAGATTTATATGTTCAGCAAATAGAAGTGAAAAAAGGTATTGAGAAATTTTCATTTATTGATGAGACGGCAAAATCAGGCAAAGACATTTATGTAGGAGCATTCGCATATATTGGCAAAAACGTAAAACTTGGCGATAATGTAAAAATTTATCCTCATACTTATATTGGTGATAATGTTGTGATTGGCAACAACACAACAATTTATTCGGGAGTAAACATTTATAGAGATTGCAAGATTGGTGCTCATTGCACTATTCATTCAGGGGCAATAATTGGCGCCGACGGTTTTGGATTTGCTCCCAAAGCACACGACGATTATAAAAAAATACAGCAAATTGGCAATGTAATTATTGAAGACAGTGTTGAAATTGGCTCAAACACTACAATTGACCGAGCAACCATGGGCTCAACAATAATAAAACATGGTGTTAAATTAGATAATTTAATCCAAATAGGTCATAATGTTATAATAGGTCAACATACTGTTATGGCAGCACAAACCGGTATTTCAGGCTCAACAAAAATTGGAAAAGATTGTATGATTGGCGGTCAGGTTGGAATGGCAGGTCATTTAACAATTGGAAACGAGGTTAAAATAGGTGCACAAACCGGCATTGGCTCTTCAATAAAAGATGGTGAAATTCTTCTTGGTTCTCCTGCTATTAATATAAGAGATTATCAGCGTTCATATATATTCTTTAAACGATTACCTCAAATGAATAATAAAATAAATGAATTAGAGAAAGAAATTGCCGAATTAAAAGAAAAAATCACACCGGCTTAAGTATAGACGCAATGCATTGCGTCTATACGGCTTTACTGATTGACACTAACCATAAAACTCCTGTTTTTGTGCTGTTAAATTTTCACTTTCATGATTGAATTCTTCCCAGATATTCATTTCTTTTTTTAATTCATTTTTCAACCATTCATATTTTTTATACAATGTATTGCTGTCTAAATTAGTGTTTTGCTCAGGGTTGGAAAATAAATTATCAACTTCGGCAATATCTTTTTCAATCTCAGCAATTTTGCTCTCCGACTTTTTAATATTATTTTCTACTTTGTTGATTTTTCTCTCAAACTCTTTTCTCTTTTTGTATAATAATTTATTTGATGAGTTTTGATTTTTTCCTGCATCAACTTTAGTTTCCTTTAATTTTTTTTCTAGTTCTTTAAACGAAGCAATTCTGTTTTTTTCTAAAAATTCATGAATGCCTCCAAGATACTGCTTTATATTTTTATCTTTAAATTCATAAACTTTTTCAGACAAACCATCTAAAAAATATCTATCGTGAGACACTACAATTAAAGTTCCGGTATAATTAGTTAAAGCTTGTTTTATAATGTCTTTTGATTGAATATCGAGGTGATTAGTAGGCTCGTCAAGCACTAATAAATTATATGGTTGTAATAACAGTCTTATAAATGCTAACCTTGCTTTTTCGCCACCTGAAAGCACCTCAACTTTTTTGTCAATATCATCACCTCTAAATAAAAAAGTAGCTAAGATATCGCGAATTTTTGTACGAATATCACCAACAGCAACATCATCAATAGTTTGAAAAACAGTTTTGCTTTTATCTAACATATCTGTTTGATTTTGAGCAAAATACCCCACATTTACATTATGTCCTATTTTTAGGTCTCCATCGTGTTGCAACTTGCCACAAATTATTTTAGAAAGAGTAGTTTTCCCTTCGCCATTCTTGCCAACAAAACTAATATGTTCGCCTCTTTCTATGGTTAAATTAATATCATCTAATATTAACTTATCGTCAAAACTTTTTGCTAAATGTTTTGTTTCAACAACAACTAAGCCTGAACGCGGTGCAGAAGGAAATCTGAATTTTATTGAAGAAACATCGTCAACATCAATTTTAATAATATTCATTTTTTTAAGCTGCTTAATACGCGATTGTACTTGTACAGCTTTCGTTGCCTGATATCTAAACCTATTAATAAATTGCGTTGTTTCTTCAATTTTCTTTTGTTGATTTTTATAAGCAGCTAATTGTTGTTCAATTCTTTCTTTTCGTAAAATTCGGAATTTTGAATACGACACTTTATAATCGTACAGTTTGCCTAATGATATTTCAACTGTCCTTTTTGTTATATTATCGAGAAATACTCTATCGTGCGAAACTAACAATACAGCACCTTTGTAATTTTTGAGATAATCTTCGAGCCACTGAATAGACACAATATCAAGATGATTGGTAGGCTCATCTAATAAAATTAAATCAGGTTGTCGCAATAATATTTTAGCAAGTTCAATCCTCATCATCCAACCACCGCTAAATTCTGTTGTCTGCCGGTTAAAATCACTTTTTGAAAAACCAAGTCCTGTTAATGTTTGTTCAACATTGACATGAAGAGTGTTGCCTCCGAGAATATTAAACTGTTCGTTTTTTTCGGTTAATTGATTAATTAAGTTCATGTAATCGTCTGATTCATAATCTGTACGATTAATAATTTGATGATTAATGGTATTTATTTCATTTTCAATATATAGAATATCGGCAAAAGCAGACAAAGTCTCATCAATAACAGTTTTGCCTCGATTAAGTATCATGTGTTGAGGCAGATAACCGATTGTTGTTCCCTGAGGCACAACAATGCCGCCTTTTGTTGCTTTTTGCAAACCTGCAATTGCTTTAAGTAAAGTTGTCTTCCCGGCACCGTTTTTACCTGTTAATCCTATTTTGTCGTTTGAATTGACAAAAAACGAAATGTTTTTAAATAACTCAAAACCTCCAAATTCAATTGTTAATTGATTAACTGAAATCATAAAATATTTTTTGTTTTTTTATATAAAAATGTAATTGATTAAATTGTTAAGACCTTCCAGAGTCTGAAAGACCTGGAAGAGTCGGATTAACTGTTCAATTGTTAAACTTTAATTTTAAACGCTGTCAGTAGCTTCGCACTCTGACAGTCCGCCAGCCGACGGATTTAAACGTTAAACTCTAAACATTGAACATTGAACATTAAACTCTAAACGTTAAATTTATTATATTTGCTTCAATATGCAAAAAAATACTAAATCTTTGTAATGAGAAAGAAATTTGTCGATAATTTATCAAAAGAAATAATAATAAATTTCCCACCTCAGCGAATTATCTCGTTGGTGCCGTCAATTACCGAACTATTATTTGATTTGGGATTGAACAATGAAATAGTCGGAATAACAAAATATTGTGTTCATCATAGAGAACTAATTAAAAATAAAACAATTGTTGGCGGCGTTAAAAATATTGATTTTAACAAGATTAATGCTCTTAAACCTGATTTAATAGTAGCAAACAAAGAAGAAAACGACAAAGATGAGATTTTACAATTGGCTGAAAATCATAGCGTTTGGATTAGTGATGTAAAAAGTTTTAATCAAGCCTTAAGTTTAATAAAAAATATTGGTGAACTTACAGACAAAAATGAGGCAGCTCAAAAAATCAATAAAAAAATTATTGAAAAATTTTATAATAATAAGATTGCAAAAAGAAACATAAGAGTTGCTTACTTAATATGGAAAGACCCGTATATCACAATTAGTAAAAACACTTTTGTTAATGATATGATTGAGATGTGCGGATTAATAAATGTTTTTGCCGAAAAAACAGAGCAATATCCAAAAATTACCATTAACGAAATAGAACAAGCAAAACCTGATTTTGTGTTATTATCATCTGAACCATATAGTTTTAATAACGATGATGCAAAAGAATTTAAACACAGGTTGCCGTCTTTTGAAATAAAATTTGTTGATGGCGAAATGTTTTCATGGTATGGCTCACATATACTGAAATCGTATGATTATTTTAGGGGTTTGTTTTGACAATTAACAAGTTCACCAGCTATCGCGGATTTGTAATCCGTGCCTAATATGTTGCTTGGAATCACGGATTACAAACATGAGATAGTTGTTATATGTTAGCGTATTAGCTTTCGTTTTAATTTCTTGCAAATTCTAACAGGGGTTTAATATTTCCATTATCTCCTTCCCTAATTGCAGCTATATATTTTTTTCGTGTTTCATCGGCGTTAACCATATTAGAGTGATTCCATGTAAAAACTTTTTTACCATAAATTGACTCAATTATGATATCAGACATAATTCGTTAATATCCACCACTTTCTGCCCAATTTTTTATATTG
>JAUVJB010000185.1 GCA_030592465.1 Bacteroidota bacterium
GAAAAAATTGTATTAAAAAATATTTTCTTTAATACAGATTCGTATGAATTAAAAAAGGAATCATACTTTGAACTTTCAAAAGTAATTCAATTGATGAATAATAATCCTGATATAAAAGCTGAAATTGCAGGACACACAGACACTACCGGTACTTACGAATACAATATTGAGCTTTCGGAAAATCGTGCTAAATCAGTTTATAATTATCTGATAAAAAATTCTAATCTCAAAAACAGACTATCTTACAAGGGATATGGTGATACAAAACCTATTGCACCCAATAACACAAAATCAGGCAGAGCTGAAAACAGAAGAACTGAGTTTATAATAATTAAAAAATAATTGTAATCACGTTCACAATTTAGATTTTAGAATTTAGATTTAGGATTTTAGAATTTACAATAATTTTTCGTGTTAATTCGCCTGCCTGTGTGGTGCACGCAAACAGGTGAAATCCGTGTCTAATAATAGAGCAATAGAACCATTATTCAATTGTACTTTTAATTCATACCGTGAATGGTTGTAAATAAAATAATTATTTTATATATTTACTCTAATATTTATCATTATAAACCTATCATCCACAAAAATATGAAGTATCACATATCTATTCTTAAATCAATTGTAATTGTCTTTTTTGTTTTATGTAAAGTTAGTTTTGCACAAATTGCAGAAAATGATGCTGATTTCAAACAACTTAACACATATCTTGAACAAACCCGAAAAGATTGGAATGTACCGGGCATGTCTGTCGCAATTGTAAAAAATGATTCTGTTGTGTTTATAAATGGGTATGGAGTTCGTAATATTAACGAACCCGACAAGATTAATTCAGAAACTATGTTTGGTATTGCATCAAACACTAAAGCATTTACTGCAGCAGCTCTTGCAATATTAGTCGATCAAGGAAAAATAAACTGGAATGATAAAGTAACCAAGTATATCCCATATTTTCAATTATATAACAATTATGTTACCGATGAAATGACTATTCGCGACTTATTAAGTCACCACAGCGGTTTAAAAACATTTAGCGGCGATTTAATTTGGTATGCAAGCTCATACAATAGAGAAGAGGTGATAAAACGCGCAAAATATTTAAAACCCGTTTATGGTTTCAGAACTCATTTTGGCTATTCAAACATTATGTATCTTACTGCAGGTGAAATTGTTCATGCTGTTACAGGTAAATCGTGGGACGACTTTATAAAGGACAATTTTTTCACACCTCTTGGCATGAAATTGTCAAACACATCAATCAATACAAATCAATTTATCTATAACCAAGCCACACCACACACCGAAGTTGACTCTGTCCAAATACCTATTAAAATTATTAACTGGGACAATATGGGACCAGCCGGTGCTATAAACTCTAATGCCAAAGAAATGGCAAAATGGATTAAGTTACAATTGAACAAAGGAACTCTTAACGGCAGAAAATATTTCAGTAAAGAAGTGAGTAACGAAATGTGGTCGCCACAAACAATTTTACATATCAATAGTTTTGAAAAATATTATTTCCCTTCAATGCATTTTCATGATTATGGTTTTGGGTGGGAAATGTTCGATTATCATGGCAGAAAAATTGTAACTCACAATGGAGGTCTTGATGGCATGATATCACAAGTTGTTTTAGTCCCTGAAGAAAATCTTGGATTTGTTATTCTTACTAATTGTAATACTTTATTACCTTATGCTTTAATGTATAAAATGCTCGATTACTTTTTCAATGTAACTGATTATGACTGGTGTCCTTTGGTTTTGGACCTTATTAAACAAAACGACAAAAAGGATAAAGAACAACAAGTTATAGAAGATAAAAAAAGAATTCTAAACACTAAACCTTCATTAAACATTGAAGATTATGCCGGCACTTATGGTGGGAAAATGTATGGCGATGCAAAAATTTATTATGAAAATAATCAACTGAATATTCAATTTATCCCGACAAAAATATTAACCGGCACTCTCTCGCATTGGAATTATGATACTTTTAAAATAAAATGGAACAACTACCCTTCATTACCTGACGGAACAGTGCAATTTATCATTGGGATTAACGGAAAAATTGAAGAAATGCGTATAGATGTTCCTAACCCTGATTTCGATTTTACAGAACTGAAATTCTTAAAAAAAGAATAAAATTCTAATATTACTTATTACTATCTAAGAAATTAATTGAGTACTTTTGCAAAAAAAAATTTACAAAATCAATTATGACTAAAAAACTCACTAAAATAGTAGCAACAATTTCAGACAAAAATTGTGATGTTGATTTTTTGCAAAGCTTATACAATGCAGGAATGAATGTTGTTAGATTAAACACAGCACATCAAAACTACAATGGCACTCTGAAAATAATAAACAATGTAAGAAAAGTATCAGATAAAATTGCCTTACTTCTCGACACCAAAGGACCTGAAATAAGAACTACACAAGTTGATGCCGATATAGCTGTTAAAACCGGCGATAAAATATATATAAAAGGCGACCCTGACAAAATTACTAGTAGTGATTTAATCTATGTCTCATACATTAATTTTGTAAAAAATGTTCCTGTTGGATATAAAATTTTAATTGACGATGGTGAAGTTGAATTACTTGTTAAAGAAAAAGTTGAGGATAAATTATTATGTGAGGTTCAAAACGATGGAGTTATTAAGGGCAGAAAAAGTGTTAATATACCATCAGTTAGTATTAATTTGCCTTCATTAAACGAAAAAGACAAAGGTTATATCAACTTTGCAGTTGAGAATAATATTGATTTTATAGCCCATTCATTTGTACGTAGAAAAGAAGATATCTTGGCAATCAAGGAAATATTAGATAAAAAAAAATCAAACATAAAAATAATTGCTAAAATAGAAAATCAAGAAGGTGTTGATAATATTGATGAAATAATTGATCATTCTTCGGGAATAATGATTGCAAGAGGAGATCTTGCTATTGAAATTCCACGTGAAAAAATTCCTGTTGTACAAAAAATGATTATTAATAAATGTATTGAAAAGCGTAAGCAAGTTATCACAGCAACGCAAATGCTTTATACAATGATTACTAATCCTCGTCCTACTCGTGCCGAAGTTAGTGATATTGCCACTGCAATATACGATGGCTCTGATGCCATTATGCTTAGCGGAGAAACTGCTTATGGAAAATATCCGCTTGAATCGGTTCAAACCATGGCAAAAATTGCTGTTGAGATTGAAAAAAACAATATTCCTTTTAAAGAAACTCAAACAAAAATTTTTAGTACCGAAGTATCGGCTTATTTAGCAAAATCTGCTATTAAGGCTTCAATTCGTTTATCATCTGAAGCAGTAGTTGCTGACACTCTTTCAGGTCGTACAATTAGAAATCTTGCAGGATTTAGAGGCAGCAAACCTATTTATGCCTTATGTTACAATAAAAAAACCATGCGTGAACTTGCTCTCTCGTATGGCGTTTATGCTTATTATATGGAACCTCGTAACACTGCCGACGACTTCTTACAACATGCTTTAGCAAAACTAACTAATAACAAATGTTTAACTAACGACAGCTTAATTGTTGTCCTTGCCGGAAATTTTGGACGTAGTCAAGGTGCAACATTTATCGAAATCAGCAATGTTAAGCATTTAATAAGCCGAAAATTAAATCTGTAAACAATCAATTAAATACAAATAAATTTTGCTAAACGTAGTTTCCAACTACGCGTTATATCTAATGTTTTATGTGACGAAGTTGCAAACTTCTCCAAGCTAAGGGTAGTCTCATAAAATAAATTATAAAGAACTTGTTTTTTTATGATTTTTTTCTTAAATTTCATAATATATTATTCATTTATTTATTTATAAAATGAAAGAAAGGATAAATTATTATGAAAACTAATTATTTGTGCCCAAAATGCAAAGGGTTTTTAAATGTCGGCGAAAATGTAATATTTTCAACCCGCAATAAAAATCATGATGTCGGTTTAATCTTGTTACACTCTGAACTTGGTAATTATAAAGTTATCAAACATCCCGATTATCATTATGAAGAAGGAGAAAGACTTGAATTTTTTTGTCCCATTTGTCACAAAAGTCTTTCAACAGGTGGTAAGGAAAAACTTGTCAAAATATTAATGGTTGACGAAAATAAAACATTCCATGTCCTATTTTCACAAATTGCAGGAGAAAAAAGTACATACAAAATAACCGGCGATAATGTTGAAGCATTTGGAAAACATAAACACAAATATCTTAATTTTCTTAAATCATTTGACAATTATCCTTACAAGGATATGAAATTATGATAATCAACTGATAATCAAAATATTAATCAACATTTCATTAATTGTCTTTACATTTTGACAATTAGTTAAAAAGAGTGAATAAATAATGATTTCGCAAATCTTGAAAATTGGTTAGATTAAAAATACAAAGCATTAAAATGAATTTTTTTATCATACAATCCAATTGCAGGAAATGGTACTTTTACATAATTTACAATATTAAATAGTAATCGTAAGGTTTTATTTCGTGTTTTAATCCGTTTAAAATCAACATCAAATGATAAATAATATTGTCTAACTCGTTTAAAATATGGAAGTTGCACATTATTAATTTCATTAGGATTAATATTACCGCCAATAAGCCCGTCTGCTCCATAACCGAAAGCAATATTTAACCATTTTGGTACAATATCTATTTTTGTAATTGACTTAATGTTTGCCGATAACCAATAAGTTTGCCCGTTATAATCTTTTACTAATTTCTCGGAAAAAGAACTGCCTAAAATATCAGGTCTATACTTTGGAAAAAGGCTTGAATGATACGAAAATTTTAAAATCACTTTTTGCTCATCAAACAAAAATTCTTGTCCCACATACAATATCGAACCAAAAGCATTAGCAGATAAATCGCTCACCGATGCCCCCCAGCCTGTTGAAAATCCATCAAAAATTTCTATTGAAGACACATAAAAAAAACCCATTCCTGCCCCAATTAAAACTGATTTCTTATTATCTTTACCTGCCCATTTAAAAGCATCGCCACAAAATTTTGACACATAATATGTAGAATAAAAATGCCCTAGCTTATCCATTTGAAGCCATTCGTTGCTATCATCAAAAAAATGAAACGAACTATGCGAATAATCTTTATACCAAAGATTGTTTAAACCAATTAACGAAGCTGAATAAATAGAAGCTTTACCTAATAGAACTAACTTAAATCTTCTGTTTAAAATATTTTCATTTTGCAATAAACTATCATTTTGTGCATTTAAAAAAATACTCACACAAATAAAACTAACCAATAATATAAGTTTAATAATTTTCAATAAAATAAAAATTTAGTAATCCCGATGCTTCAGGATAAAAATCAAAAATAGTAAAAAAAAATTGTAAGGTATTTTTTTATTATTCATTTCTAAGCATAATTTTTTCAACACGAAGATGTAACGTATCACTAATATTCAAATTATTTTAAAAATAAAAATTCAAATCAAATTTTAAAAAACATAAATAAAATTATTATATTTATGAAAAATTTTATACAAAAAATTTACCAACAATCTTATATTCAAACATTTACATTATTATGAGAATAAAAAGAATAAATGTTAACAAAACAAAAAATGATAAACAACAACAGGTTGATTTAACATTAATTGACCCGTTAATTTCAAAATATAAAAATAAAAAAGGCAATTTAATTCCAATATTACAAGGGGTACAAACTACCTATGGATATATTCCGAGAAACGCATTTATAAAATTGTCAAACGAAACAGGCTTAAAATTAAACGACATGTATGGTGTAGTTACATTTTATGCACAATTCAGACTTCATCCGGTTGGTAAACATATTATTAAGGTTTGTCATGGGACAGCTTGTCACGTTCAAAATTCAGATGGTATTACAGATGCTTTAAAAGAAGAGCTTAAAATAAACGATGGTGAAACTACTAAAGATAATTTATTTACACTCGAATCGGTTGCCTGCTTAGGTTGTTGCTCGCTTGCTCCTGTAATGATGATTGATGGTGAAACTTATGGCAAACTTGATAATTCAAAAGCTGTTAAAATTATCAGAGAGATTAATGCAAAAGAATAGAGTTTAAAGTTTAAAGTTTATGGTTTAAAGTTTGTGGTTTAAATAAACAATAGAACAATTTAGATTTTAGATTTTAGATTTAACAATAAAACAATTTAATAA
>JAUVJB010000273.1 GCA_030592465.1 Bacteroidota bacterium
CTTCAATATATTCAGAGAAGAATAAATCTGTAGATGTACCTGAATTAACAGTAAAGCTACCGGTTGGCACTTGATAAGCAGCATCATCACCAACCCAATTTGAAGCATTACTAATTGCTGCTAACAGTTCACTTTGAGTTCCGGTTGTAACTGACATGTTGTAAGTTGAATTATCATATTCATCTTCGGCTAATGCACCAGATCCTACTGCAACAGCAGTTATGCCATCTGTTAAACCGGTAGGAAGATCGGATTGATTTGAATCATCTGAGTCAGTTTGCCATTCTGTGCTATTAGTTTGTGCAGCATAAATAAATTGAGGAGCGTCAGATGCACCTTGAAAGGCAATTACCTGATCTCCGGATCCTGATAAATTAAAACCATTTGTGCCAATTCCTGCATCATTATCTGCTGTAAAATTAGCAGAGTCTGTAATAAATGAAATAACAGTTCCTGATGAAATTGCACTTGGAGCTGTATATTTTTCACATCCTTCATTTGCACGAAAAGTACCATCACTCTGCCATCCACTATCAGTAAAACGAATTTCAGTACCAGCCTCAATATCTACTAATACAACAAAGTGAAAATCGTCAGGATTGTCACAACCAATACCAATTACTGCGAGATCTCCGGCATTTAGAGTAGTTTGGCTAAAAGAAAAATTGCCAAAAAACATTATCATCAAAAGCCCGAGAATAATTCCTGTGATTTTTGTTTTCAAATAAGTAAATTTTTTCATAATCAATAAATTTAATTTTAAAGGCTGAATGCACCCACTTTTGTCAATATTTTCGACATTAATTTTACATTCATTTCCCTTATGTTAAACATTTTTTGTGGGAGTCAAATATAATACTTTTTTTAAATTGTTATATTATTTAATTGTTAAATTTTAGTTAAATTTCAACATTCAACTTAACGAACGAACATCATTTATTCAAAATAACCTTAAAAGTAAACCCTTTAACAGTAATGGTAATCCAAGAGTCACATTGTCCTAATTCATCGTCTTTACCAGGTGCATAGTCAATAGTAAGAGATTTTTCATCTTCTGTATCTATGTAATCGGTTAATGTCATTTTACCTTGTTTAATCCACTCACAACTTAGGGCTTTTTTTAAAGGGTTGTCTTTTTCAATTTCAACTCTGTATTGAACACCTTTTGTATTTACTCCCCAAGTGTTGCCATAAATTAGGTAAACATCATCTAATCTGTCACCCAAAGAGAAAAAACCCGTGTCCCAAATAATGTTTCGTTTACCTCCCCATAAAAAAGATTTGTCTTCTTTAATAAATTTTAAAGTATCTGCATTAATAGTAAAATCAGGTCCAATTGTATCTATATTATGTCTCATAGTCATATTTACAGTTCCAATAATTTGTAAGTTATTAAAGGAATAATTTTCAAAAGTAATTACAGCAGTAAGTCCTGAATTACTAAAAGTTGGGGTGCCGGAAAAATTAATAAAAATTTTTCCTTTTTGGTCATTGCTTAATGCAAAATTTAAAATTATACTATTCCCGTTTATGGTTCTGATAACATTGTTAATAGTATCGTTAATTTTGCAAAATGATTTATCATCATTATCACTTATTCCATAAACATTAATGTTTTGAAACACTTTGATGATGTTTAATTCAGCATTAGTATTGTCTTCTGTTGATTGAGTATCAGTTGATTGTGCATCGGGTATATCTAAATTATTATTATTATCACATGAGGTGAAAACAAAACATAAAACAAAAGATAATACAACAAATCGTGCAACTTTTATATTCATTATACTAGTGTTAATTAACAAAAAGTTTCAAATATAAAAGTACAATTTTTTTTGTAGAAAACAAATTACAGTATGTGTTTTTTTATATAGTGCGAATTCATGAATTAGTGATCGCATAAATTTGCATTAGTGGTAAGATTGCCTGACAGGAAATCTTGAACTAATTTTTTTGGCTCTTTTGCCGGAGCTCCAACATAAACATTAATTTGATTCTGATTAAAGATATTAACAGCTTTTTGCCCCATACCTCCGGCTATTACATCACTTACTTTATACTGTGCTAACCACGAAGGATATAAACCCGGTTCATGTTCAGGCGAATCTAATATACTTTCGTTAATAATATTATTATTTTCATCAATATCATAGATGAAAAATTGTTGACAATGCCCAAAATGAGCACATAACAATCCGTTTTCTGATGGTAATGCGATTTTTTTCATTTTTTTTTTAAAATAAGATGCAAACTTATAAAATAAATATTTAGTTAGTTATCAAAAATTAATATATTATTGTTATTTTTGTTTAAATATGATTATTTACTTTTCTTTGATATTCTAAATTATTCGGAAATCTTTTATTTTGTGGTATTTTCAAACAGTAATTACCGCATAAATAGATAGTATGAGTGATTATTTATGAAAAATATTCATCCTTTTTTTTTGATAGTTAGTCAATAATAATTGGATATTTAATAACAAATTTTATATATTTGTTATTATCAATATTTTTATTTATATTTATTGAATATTAATTTTGAGGATATCTATGGAGTTTGACATTAAAAATTGGTATAATAGAATGAATAACGGAGAGATATTAGTTTCTTTTAAAGGCGAGATAACATCAAATGTTATAACTGATGTTCTTGATTTAATGGAAGTTAAACTTACAGATGCTAATATTGAATATAAAGTAGTAAAAAGAGTTTATAATGTTTTGGTTGAATCATTGCAAAATCTTTATCATCATGCAGATAAAATTTCAGGTAATAATAGTTTTGCAAAAGAAAATAATTATGTAGTATTTTTTGTTACAAAACAAAGACAAATGTTTAAAGTTTCAACAGGGAATTTGATTAAAAAAGAAAAAACAAAATTTTTAACAGAACATATTGACCATTTGAATTCTTTGTCGCGAGATGAAATAAAAACATTATATAAAGTAATATTAAATAATCGGAATTTTTCTGAAAAAGGAGGTGGAGGCCTTGGAATGATTGATATGGTTAGAAAAACCAGCAGTAAATTAGATTATAAATTATATGATTTTTCTGATGAATTTTTGTTTTTCAATTTAAATGTTTATATTTCGTAAAAATTGATAATTATTAAATTAAAAAAATATTATGGATACAATCTCAATTGAAGGTACACCAAAAACCCCAACTGTAAATTTTGATGATAATAAAGGTTTAGTTGAAATAAAGGGGAGATCTATCCCAGAAAACTCTATTGAGTTTTATAAACCATTAGTTGATTGGTTAGAATTTTATCAATCAACTCCAAAGGAATTAACCCAAGTAAATATTCAATTAGAATATTTTAATACAAGTTCATCAAAATGTATTCTTGATGTTTTTAAGAAATTAGAAACAATTTATAAAAGTGGTAATGAAGTTGTAATTAATTGGTATTATGAGGAAGATGATGAAGATATGCTTGAAGCCGGAGAGGATTACCAATCAATTATTAAAATTCCTTTTAAAATGATTGAGATAGAAGAATAATTTTTTTTTTCATAGTTTGGTTTTTTTAGGTTGTAAGCTGTTCATTGAAATGATGAACAGCTTTTTTTGATCATAAATTTCGTTTTTTTAATAAGAAAATATGACATCAGTCCGCTGAAGGATTTCATTTTTCAGTTAAATTGGTTA
>JAUVJB010000189.1 GCA_030592465.1 Bacteroidota bacterium
AGAGATGGCAAAGATTAATTTTATTCCTAGCACCCCAAAATAAGATTTAGCCTTAGAAAGTAAAAATTTAAACCATTTTCAGTACAACTACTAATATTTTTTTACTTTTATCTTGTTAAATGTAAACATCTGAAAGATAGAACACTGATAACGCAGATGAAATAGATAATCACAGATAAAAAATTTGTGTAAAATCTGTATAATCCGTGTCATTTGTGTTCAAAAGATAGACCGCAGATGTAACTTGAAATTATAAATTAGTAATAAGACCAAATTTTCAATTTTGAATTTCTAATATTTAGTTTTTAAAAATGCAAGCAGCTAAATATTAATTGAATACAAAAACACAAGCAAATGAAAAAGCACACACATTTTATTTTAATTCAATTAAGAGATCTAATATTAATAGCTGTTTTCGGCGTGTTGGTATCATTCATTTTTGGAGTTCCGTTTACCTTTAAGGCTATTATTCCTTATTTTTTTTATGGTGCATTAATAGGTTTTTCTTTATGGAAAGGAAATCATTTTTTCGGCATAATGGTGGATAAGAAGTATCCTTGGCAAGAAAATCCAACCAAAACATTGTTATTAGAATTATTGGTTTTAATAGTTTTTTCTTTGATTGATATTATTGCAGTAAATTATTTTTGGTTTACTATACTTCAAAACATTCCTTTTATAAATGTTATAACTCAAGGTAAGTGGATTTTATTATCACAAATTATTATTACTGTTATTTTTGCATTAGTATTTTATTCAAGAATTTTTTATAAATTTTGGCGGATGTCAATAATTAATGAAGAGAAAATAAAACGTCAGGTTATTGCTTTACAATATGATTCATTAAAAAATCAGGTTAACCCTCATTTTTTGTTTAACAGTTTTAATACTCTTTCATCATTAATAGAAAAAGACAAGGAGCTTGCAACAAAATTTTTAAAACAATTGTCTGATGTCTATCGATATGTTTTAGACCAAAAAGATAATGAAATTGTTGACTTATCAACAGAGTTAGATTTTGTTAAATCGTATGTTTATTTGCAACAAATAAGACACAATGACAATTTGCATGTAAATATTAGTTTATCTTCTGATAACGTTAATTATAAAGTTGTTCCCTTGTCGATACAAATGCTTGTTGAAAATGCAATTAAGCATAATATTGTTTCAAAAGAGCAACCCTTAAGTATTGATATTTATAATGAAAAATTTGATTTTATTGTTGTTAAAAATAATTTGCAGGTAAAAAATGTGATTAAGGATTCAAACGGACTGGGCTTAAATAATATAAAGTCAAGATATGAATTTTTGTCTGATAAAAAATTTGAGATAATAAAAAGTGCTGATGAATTTATTGTTAAAGTGCCGATTATTAAATCATGTGAGGATGTGAAATAATTCCTTAAATCTGCAAACTGTTCGCAGACTTTTAGCATTGTGCCTCATGCTATTAACGACAGAGCTAATATTAATAAAAACAAAAATATTCAATATGAAACAGAAATTAAAGCTAATAATTGTCCTTTTTATAATAATAGGGCAATCAGTATTTGCACAACAGGAACTACCCATAATCAAAGCAACGTCAACAATGGTAGGCATTAGAGACGGAGATTTTATTAAAGCACAATGGACTATTTTACCTGAATTAAAACCGGATATATATACAACGTCAAACAAAAATACAATAGTTACATTTTATACTGATTTAGATTCAATTTCCTTTAATGTTAAGCCAAACGAGAAATATAACTTTATTATCTTATTGAACAATAAAGACAGTGCGTTAACACAAATAGTATATGTGCCAAGTCCCTTAGAAACCTTAAAAAAAGCAGAGAAATATAACTTTGAAGATGTAAGAGAAATACCAAAATTCACTTATCAATCAAAAGAAAATCCAAATTTAGTGGCTTTAAGAAAAGTCTTTAAATTAGACTCCATTGCCGGAGCAGGAAATGAAGTTTCCCAAATATTAAATCTGTTGCATTGGGTACATAATTTAATTCCTCACGATGGAAATCACGGAAACCCCCAAATTATGAATGCTATGAACATGATATCCGTCTGTAAAAAAAATAATAGGGGTTTAAATTGCAGAGGATTAGCAACGGTTTTGAATGAATGTTATTTATCTTTAGGTTTTAAATCAAGATTTATTACTTGTTTGCCAAAAGATAGTTTGGGTATTGATAAAGATTGTCATGTAATAAATATGGTTTATTCTGATTCGCTAATGAAGTGGCTTTTGATAGATCCTACATATGACGCATACGTAATGAACGAAAAAAGTGAATTATTAAGTATTGAAGAAGTTAGGGACAGAATAATTAATGATAAACCGCTAATTATTAGTCCTGACGCAAATTGGAATCATAAATTATCATTAGTAAAAGAATATTATCTTTACTACATGGCAAAAAACCTTTACATATTAGAATGTCCTGTAAATAGTGAGTATGATACAGAAACAAAAAAACAAGGAAAAACAATTCCTTATATTCAACTTTTACCTTTAAATTATTTCAAGCAATTGCCCGATAAAACAGAAAGTACTGATGAGAAAACAGGAACAATTTTTATTAAATATAAAACGAATAACCCGACTTTGTTTTGGGAAGCACCACGTAAATAATAGCACAAAGGCATAACACACGTTATAAATAATTGTCAAAATAGCAGTAAATTAAAGGCTTATAGCCTATATAAAGTTCATTGATAGTCATTGAATAGTCATTAATAGTCATTAGTAGTCATTGATAGTCATTATTAGTCATTATGTCATTAAATAGTTATGAATGACCGTGAAGCCAAATGACCCTGTTAAATATTGCTTCGCAATTTCACAGGGCAGGCGGCGAAGCCAAATAACAATCCCGAAGCTTCGGGAACAAATTATAACACGCAAAATATAACAGCGAAAATATAGTATGACAGAATACTTGCATCTTTTATTTTATTAAAAATGAACTAAACATAAATATATGAATGTTCTAATCATTGAAGACGAGAGACTTGCAGCAGAGCAATTAATAAATCTGTTAAATAAATATGATAAAAATATTACTGTTTTAGATGTTATTGATAGTGTGAAAAATGCAGTTCAATGGTTAAAAATTAATGAGAAGCCCGAATTAGTATTTATGGATATTCAACTTGCCGACGGCTTAAGTTTTGAGATATTTGAAAAAATTCAACTTACAAGTCCTGTAATTTTTATTACTGCCTACGACCAGTATGCTATTCGTGCTTTTAAAGTTAATAGTATTGATTATTTGTTGAAACCTCTTGATTTTGATGAGCTTAAAATAGCAATTGATAAATTTAAGAGCACTAAATTAAGTTCAATTAATCAAGATATTATTGATAAATTTAAAAATATGCTGACTAATAATTTTAAAAATCGATTTGTTGTTAAAGTTGGCGAGCATATTCGTCCTATTAATATTGAGAAAATAAATTATTTTTATAGTTTCGAAAAAGCTACTTACATTAATACTACCGAAAACAGAAATTATGTTATTGATTATTCATTAGAACAAGCAGAAGTATTAATCGACCCAAATTTATTTTTTAGAATAAACCGAAAATATTTAATCAGTTTTGCTTCAATTATTGATATTATAAGTTATTCAAACAGTCGTTTAAAAATTAAGTTAGTTAATTCCGATGATAATGTAATTATTGTTAGTCGTGAGAGAGTGAATGACTTTAAAGAATGGTTGGATAAATGAGCATGGTTTAAAAAGTAATTTGATGACAGTAACGATTTAATTTGCTTATGTCAAAATTTAATATATCAGGCAATATTGTTTTTGATGCCGGAACTTCAATATTTTTGTTCGAGCCAATAAGCACTCCCAAAATAAATATTATACGAATATTTATAGAAAAACCAGAAAAAATTATTAAATTTATTGTTAGTTCTATATAACTTATTTTATTCTCTATGTAGTATTTTTACCAAATGTTACATTTTTTTAAACCTGTTTTTTTAATGAAGACACAAAAAATATTTTTTTTGATATTGAATAAAAAATTCAAAATATTATTTCTCTTTTGTGCATTATCTGTTAATTTATTTTCACAAAATAATTATGTTGATAGTATTTTAACAAAAATAAACGCATCAAAGCAAGATACTGAAAAAGTAAACTTATATAATATTCTTGGCTGGAAATTATTGTCTTCACAGCCTGATCAATCGTTAAAATACGAAAAAAAAGCATTACAGATAGCTCAAAAGATAAACTATAAACAAGGATTAGCCGCAGCTTATACACAAATTGGTTATGTTTATTATTATGAAGGCAAATATGATAAATGTTTTAAAAATTTTGACAAATCAATAAAAATATACAAACAAATAAACGATGAGCCAAGCATCTCAAAATGTTTAAATAATTATGGGATAGTTTATTTTGCAAAAGGCGAATATTACGAAGCATTAAATTATGAAAAACAATCTCAAAATTTGAACAAAAAAATTGGCAATACAGATGGGCTTTCACAAAATTTAATTTTAACCGGTGTTATTTATCAAAAACTCGGTGATTATCCAAAAGCATTAAAATACTTTTACGATGCCTTAAAAATAAAAGAATCTCTTCATCATAACAATGGTATTGCAAGTTGCTGCAATAATATTGCAATTGTTTACAGCAACTTAAATAATTATGAAGAAGCAATGAAATTTTACCTTAAATCAATTGAAATACAAAAAAAACTCGGCAATAAAAATAATATTTCCGAATGTTATAATAATATTGGCGTTTTATTTGAAAGACAACAAAAATATTCAGATGCTTTAATTTACTATAATAAATCGTTAAAAATATTTAATCAACTGGGTTATAAAAAAGGTATTGCAACAGACTTAAACAATATTGGTGGTATTTATTTTTTCCAAAAAAATTATAATAATTCTTTGAAATATTACAACAAAGCATTAAAAATTAATAAAGAAACAGGTGATAAACACGGAGTTTTGGTCTGTTATAATGGGATTTCGGAAGTATATATAAAACAACAAAAATATAACAAAGCCATCAAGTACTCGAATATGGCGTTAAATATTGCAAAGACTATTGGAAGCAAAAAAGAACAAAATAGAGCATACTTTAATTTATCAGAGGTAATGGAAAAAATTCACAATTTTCCAAAAGCCTTATATTTTCACAAACTATACTCTGATATTAAAGACAGCTTGTTTAATATTGATAAAATTAATACAATTAAAGATATAAAAACCAAATATGAAATAAACAAAAAAGAACAAGAGATTAAAATAAAAAATAAAAAAATCGAGATTTTAGAACAGTCTAAAAAAATTGATAAAATAAAACTTTACAGTTTAATAGGCTCAATAATCTTATTTATAATAATTGCATGGTTAATTTTAAACAGACTAAAAAGCAGAATTAAAAAAAATAAACAAATAAGTAAAATTCAGAAATCTTTATTTGAGGCGGAATTAAAAAATACTCGCTTAGAAAAAGAAAAATTAAATACTGAGCTTAATTATAAAAATAAAGAATTAATAGATTTGGCTTTTCAGATTGTTAAAAAAAATGATTTTATCGAAAATATTAAAAAAGACATTAATAATATTGAAAAACATGTTAATAATATTGAAGTTCAAAATTTACTAAAATATATTAATTATAATCAATGTATTTCCGAAGACAGAAAAGAATTTGAAAATCATGTTGAACAAGTTCATAAATTATTTTTTCTAAATCTTGAGAAAAAAGCTCCTTCACTTTCAAAAAACGAACGCCGTCTATCTGCTTTATTGCGTATGCAACTCAGCTCAAAAGAAATTGCCGCTATTATGAATATATCACCCAAAAGCGCTGATATGTACAGATACAACCTTAGAAAAAAAATCGGTCTTTCACAAAAAGATAACCTTATCGATTTCATTAATAATTTATGAGTTCAGTCTAAAAAGGTGAAAAAGTACGTCATTGCGAGGAACGAAGCAATCTATGTCTCTGTATTTCAGACGATTGAGATTGCCGCTCCGCCAGCTGGCGGATCGCAATGACGAAAGCACCCTTTTTATACTGAACTCATTTATAA
>JAUVJB010000162.1 GCA_030592465.1 Bacteroidota bacterium
AGCATTACTAAATGTCTTTTAGACTTTTCATCGTCCGTCAGCTGACGGACATAAAAACGTCTAAAAGTACAAAGTTAAGTGTTTTTTATATAAAATTGTTTTAGATTTTAAGAATAGAACCACTGCTCTTACGGATTTGTAATTCGTAAGTTGTGTATGTGGCTTTTAATTTTCGGATTGCAAATCCGAAAAAGTTCATAAACAATCCCTGAAAGGGATTAATTATAAATAACCATAGGTGAAACCTATGGGCTTGAATGATAATATTAACCATCAATCCTTAAGGGATTGAACATATACAACAATAGTTTTATTTTGTAACTAAAATCAGGTAAAGACAAACAAAGTCTGTGTTTTATGATAAAAAATTTTTTTAAAAAGAATGAGTTTATAAAAAATCTTGTTACATTAATTTCAGGAACAGCCATTGCTCAAGTTATTGCTGTATTATTCCAATTAATTGTGCGAAGAATATATACACCTGCCGATTTTGGAGCATTCGCAGTTTATATGAGTATTGTTGGTATTGTGGCAACTGTTGTAACATTACGCTATGAGTTAGCAATTGTTTTACCAAAGAAAGACAAGATTGCTACAAATGTTGTTTTATTATCTGTCATAATTAATTTTATTTTTAGTCTTTTATTGTTTGTTGTTATTCTAATTTTTAAGAATAATTTTGTTTCAATTTTAAATTTCCCTGCAAATTACTTATATTGGTTATACTTCATTCCTTTAAGTGTTTTTTTGTTTAGTTTATATCAATCAATAAATTATTGGTTAATAAGGAAAAAAGCTTTTAAATCATCATCAATAAATAAAATTGCACGTCGTAGTGTCGAAGGTGCTGTTCAAACAGGTTTTGGATTTTTTAAAGTCCCTTTTGGATTAGTTTCCGGTGATTTATTAGGAAATATTGCAAATAATATTTCAGGTTTCTATCAAATTTTTAAAAATAAGTTTAAATTTTCTTACTTAAGTAAAACAAAGTTGATTTATGTTTTAAAAAGATATAAAGAATTCCCTAAATATAATACTCTGCCGGCATTATTTAACGCAATAAGTTTATTATTGCCTGTAATACTGATAAATAAATTTTACTCGCAAACCATAACCGGTTATTTCGACCTTAGTCGTGTTGTATTAGCTTTACCTCTTGCATTAATAACAACTTCATTGTTTCAAGTACTTTTGCAACAAATCTCTGATAAACGAAACAAACACGATTCTATAAAAAAGTATATACTAAATATTTCAGTTATTTTATTTATAACAGCATTAATGGGTGTTGCTATTTTTAGTTTTTGGAGTGTTAATATATTTTCTTTTGTGTTTGGTGAAAATTGGATTATGTCAGGCGAATTTACAAAAATATTAGTTTTTTCTTATGCTGTTAAATTTATTGTATCGCCATTAAGTGTAGTGTTTACTGCATTAGAGAGAATTAAAATTGGTTCGATTTGGCAATTTTTTTACTTTTGTTTAATCATTGGTCTTTTGTTTTTTAGAAATTTTGATATTTTTGTGTTTTTAAAAATATATGTTATAATTGATATAATAGCCTATTCAATTTATTTTATGCTGATTTTATTTGTTTCAAATCAGTATGAGAAAAGTTTAGAAAAAAGTTAATGCCTACATGAAAACTAATTCATTTATACTGATTTCGGGCATAAATTGAGTTTTTTTTATTTATAATTTTTTTTACGTCATTAACTTCGTGTCATTTGTTTCACTGTCATTGTATGGATTTAAACAATGAATGACTCCGGAGAAATACTTACTTTATTAGCTCTGCAAATTTCTCCGGGTAAGTAGCAAAGCCAAATGACGTGCAACAAATGACAATAAATGTCGGCAAAGCCAAATGATATTAAATAAATAGGAAGTAATTTTTTACAAAAAATATAATTGCACAAAGTATATATATATAGAAAAATAAAATGAAAGTTTGCCATTTAACATCAGCACATCCGGTTAACGATATAAGGATTTTTTATAAAGAATGTATAAGTCTTAAAAATGCAGGATACAGGGTTTATTTAATTGTTAACGGAGAAAATGATAGAACAGAAGACGGCATTAATATAATAGGCACTAAAAAAATTAAAAATCGGTTTCTTAGAATTTTTATTTCTCCGGTATTAATTTTACTTAAAGCATTAAAAATTAATGCAAAAATTTATCATTTTCACGACCCTGAATTAATGTTCATCGGCTTTATCTTAAAATTATTTGGCAAGAAAGTTATTTTTGATATTCACGAAAATGTTGCACTTTCTGTAAGAGATAAAACATGGATTCCTAAAATTTTAAGAAAGCCGGTTGAGAAAATATATCGCTTATTTGAGAATTTTTTTATTATCTTTTTTGATGTTTTAATTTTAGCAGAAAATTCATACACAAAATATTATCCCGCAAAGAAATCAAAAGTGATTTTAAACTACCCGTTGCTTTTTAAACCTATAAAAGTTGATGATAACAAAAAATTTATAATGCCGCTCAGGTTTGTTTATTCCGGAGTAATTCATGAGACGAGAGGTATTTATCAAATACTTGATGTTTTTTTGTTATTGTATAAAAAAGGATATGATATTTATTTAGATCTTATTGGAAGAGTTGGATCTAAAAAATTAGATGAGTATATTAATAATTTTATCAATAGAAATAATCTTAACAATAGAGTTATTTTATATGGTTATATTCCTGTAACGCAAGTTTATAAAATTATTGAAAATGCTCATATTGGTATGGCACTTTTAAAGCCGATTGATACTTATAAAGCATCATTGCCTACTAAAATATTTGAATATATGCTTAACGGTTTGCCGGTTGTTACGTCAAACTTTGAATTGTACAATTATTACATTAAAGAAAAGAATACCGGTATATGTGTTGATTACAATAATACAAATGATGCGACGCAGAAAATTGAAATGTTAATAAATAATGAGAAATTAATGAGCCTTAAGTCAAAAAATGGTAAATTTGCTGTTTTGAGTGAGTTCAATTGGGCATCACATGAAAAAAAATTAATTAAAATTTATAATGATATTTTAAATAATTAATGAAAAAAGGAGTTTCCGTTATTATTCCGTGTAGGAACGAAAAAATATATATCTCACAGTGTATCAATTCGTTAATCAATAATGATTACCCAAAAGAAATGATGGAAATTATTGTTGTTGATGGTAAAAGTAACGATGGAACAATAGAAATTGTTAATGAATTAAAAAATAAATACCATTTCATTAAAATCATTAATAATCCAAAACAAATAACACCTGTTGCTTTAAATATAGGTATTAAAAATGCCGGTTTCGAATATGTAATGATAGCCGGAGCGCATGCATTATATTCTGATAATTACATCTCATCATTAGTTGAAAATATTAATAAGTATAAAGCAGATGGAGTAGGAGGTATGCTAATTACAGCTGTAAAAAACAAAATGCCCAAATCAATGTCTATTACAACCGTATTATCCAATAAATTTGGAGTTGGGAATTCATTGTTCAGAGTTGGCGTACAAGAAGCACGACTTGTTGATACAGTACCTTTTGGCCTTTATAAAAAAGAATTGTTTGAAAAAGTAGGCTATTATGATGAAAGATTAATTAGAAATCACGATATTGAATTATCAAAAAGAATGATTGCAGCAGGTTGTAAAATATATTTAGTTCCAAATTTATCTTGTACTTATTATGCACGTGAAACATTCCGTGATATTGCAGCCAATAATTACAGAAATGGATATTGGAACATATTAACAACTTATTATACAAAATGTTTTCATTCATTAAGTTTGAGACATTTTGTGCCTTTAATTTTTCTACTTTCTTTAATTCTACCTTTGGTATTATCTTTGTTTTTTGTAAAATTTTGGATTTACTTATTCCTTGTTATATTCTTTGTTTATAACATCTTTGTAATAACAGTCTCATTAATCGAAAATAATAAAACTACAAAGTTTAAATTTTTATTTTTAAGTTTCTATGTTTTACATTTCTCTTATGGATTTGGCTCTTTAATTGCACTATTTAATATAAAAACTTTATTTAAACATAAATAAATCGGTTATGTATGATTTAGAGTGGATAAAAGAATAAAGTAAAAAGGCTAAACTTTAGCCTTTAGATTTATGAATCAATAATAATCAATAATAATCAATAATCAATTAAAATTTTAGCCTTTAAAATGATTACCAACTTAAATTAAGAGAAAACCAATAAATCTATGCAATATATTAAACGTTTCTCGAAATTGTTTGAAGCTCGTGAAGAAAAATTTTATGCTATTAACAATTCTATTTTTCGATTATATAATCACATGGTTTTGCCCTTAGGCCCGGCTAAGCAAAATTATTTTTTATCAAAAAAAGATACTCATAAATTATTCAAATTTTTTAATTCCTATTTAATTCAATGGTATAGTAAGCGAGATAAGTTAAATTCTAAACAATGGTATGCTGTAATTTGTGATGAATTTTTACCGGTAGATAAGATACCATCATCGAACATGAGAAATCAAATTAGAAAAGGATTAAAAAATTGCGAAGTTAAAAAAATTGATGCCGAAACAATGTGCAATCATGGATATGAAGTTTATATTAATGCTTTTAAAAATTATAAGAGTAAAAACACAAAAATAATAAGCAAGAACGAGTTTGTTAAAAATATTAGAACATCTGATAATTTTAATGATATTATTGATTATTGGGGTGTTTTTGTTAACAAAAAATTAGTTGCTTTTGCAGAGAATTATATTTATGATAATCTGGAAGTAAATTATTCAATAGTTAAATTTGACCCTAAATATTTAAAATATTACACTTCTTACGCACTTTTTTATAAAATGAATGAATATTATTTAGGAGATTATAGTTTTGAATATGTCAGTGAGGGTTATCGTTCATTATCACATGAAACAAATATTCAAAACTATTTGATAAATAAATTTAAGTTTAAAAAATTTTATTTGCAATTAAATGTTGAATACAGAGAACCTTTAAAGAGTATTCTAAATTTAACTTATCCGTTCAATAAGATTTTTAATTTTAGCAAGCAATTAGTTTCACTATATAGCCTTGAAAAAATCAGGAGAGAAAATTTGCCAAAATAAGTTGTTTCAAAAGCAACCAATTGAGCATATTTTTCGTCTTATATTGAATAAAATTATTGTTTAATATATATGTTAAATATACTTAGAAAAAATAGGACGTTATTTAATAAAATTAATTTCTATTTAGCTTTAGTTTTTGTTTTTTGGATGCCTTTGTATAAAGATTTTCTTCCATATATTATTTGGTTATGGGCAATTTCTTGGGTTTTAGAAGGTGGCTTTAAAAATAAGTTTAAAAATTTTAGCAATAAAAATATTTTATTATTATTATTATTGTTTTATTTATTTCATGTAATCAGCTTAGCATATTCTAAAAATTTTAAAGTAGGATTTTTTGATATTCAGGTTAAGTTTTCTATTTTTTTATTTCCAATTCTTTTATGTGGATCTAACTATTTGTACAAAAAATATTATAAAAAAATATTTTTTGCTTTTGTTTATGGAAACATAGCTGCTTCATTAATTTGCTTGATTTTTGCATTTTATCATTCAATTAGTTTTGTAAATCATTCAATAGTTTTTGATTCCTCGGTAGGTTGGTCAAGTTATTTTAGTTATGCTAATTTTTCAATATTTCAGCATCCCTCTTATTTCGCCATGTATCTTGCTTTTGCCACTGCAATACTATTTTATTTATTTGATTTTGAAGATATGTTTAATAAAATTAAATATAAATTATTTTATTTAACTACGATAGTTTTGTTCTTCATAACAATTTTTTTGTTATCATCAAGAGCAGGAATAATAAGTGAATTTATTGTTTTAATTGGAGGTTTTATTATTTATACTTTTAAGTATAAAAAAATTGTTAATAGCTTAGTGTTTTTTATTTTCATTTGTTTCTCATTTTTTTTTGTATTTAACAATAATTTTAGAATTAAAAAATTAGAAAATGAATTAATAAATCATGGTAATATTGCTTTTTTCGATACATCAAAATATACACAAAATTTGAAGAATATTTTTGATAAAGATGTTTTAACAACGGATAGTATAATAATAAAAAACCAAGAAAAGTCATCTAAAGTTAGTACTATAAATAAAGAAAATATTAGGATTAAAATTTGGAATGTGACATATGATCTTATTAAGGAGCATTTATTAGCCGGAGCAGGAGCAGGTGATATAAAAGATGAACTTATAGCTGGATATGAAAGAGATAATATTATTGAAGCAAAGGAAAAACATTTTAATGTACATAATCAGTTTCTCGAAACATTTATTGGACAAGGCTTAATTGGTCTAATAATGTTAGTTTTAATTATATTAATACCTCTTTATTTTAGTTTTAAAAATAAAAATTATTTACTTTTTTTCTTTATTTTAATAATAGGTTTGAATTTTGTTTTTGAATCAATGTTAAACACAATCTCCGGTGTTGTGTTTTTTGCTTTTTTCTACAGTATGTTAGTTTTTATTGAATACAATAAGAACTCATTTACTCAAGTTGAAAAAAGTAATAGGACCACAAAGCAAGAATAAAAAATGTATACTGAATATAATTTCAGTATAAAACTTACCAATGTGCTGTTAAAACAGCTAATAACTAAAAGAGTTTTAAAAGTAGTTTATCATTAGATAATAAAATAAGTTAATATGCTTATTTATTAAAATTATAGTATTCGGATTATTAGGCATTTATAATTAGTGTTTGCACGAAAACGCCCATATTGTCATTTCGACTAAAAGGAGAAATCTCATAACATAGTGTATATAAGTTGAATGAGATTTCTCACTTCGTTCGAAATGACAG
>JAUVJB010000119.1 GCA_030592465.1 Bacteroidota bacterium
ATGTTTCTTGGGGCGATGCCCCAAGTTACTGTTGTTTAAGTCTTTCAGACTATTTCTACAAAAAAAAATTAATTAAATAAACAACTTAATTTTATGTAAATGTCGGGCTACAAACAATCTCAATTTACGAGTTTAAGAAATAAATTGAGTTTATTGTTTGCGATTCGGTGGTGTTTCATTCTAACCCTGCCAGCCTTATAAGGGCTGGCAAGGTTAGGTTAAAAGGGATGGAGTAAAAAAATCTTCCATTTCCAAAATAATTTAATAAAAATTTGCTTAACTTTCAATATTAAAAAAAAATAATTAAAATTTAAAATAAAATGGATTGTAAATCAGGTGGTTCAGGTAGTATTTCCGGCTTATTTCATACTAATAAGAAGGATTCTATAATTAGACCTTTCGGGTATAAAAAATATATTAATAAACAAAAAATAAATAAAGTAAAAAGCAAATACCAATTATTTTCCCAAACAGATATTAGCACAAACGATACATCAAATATTAATAAAAATGATACTTGTTTAACTTCAAATAAAATGAAACTAAAATCAAAATTAGTAACCGGTTTAGCAGGAATTCTTTTAACATGTGCAACTGCTTTTAATTCAAATGCACAAGATTTACATTGGAGACGACCTTATACAGATGTTTTTTCACAACCAAATGATACAAATTTAATCTGGTATGGAAGTGGAGATGTTAATTCTGATAATGTTGTTGATTGGGATGATTATAATGCAATGAACACAATTCAAAATGATATGTCTGATGTTGACGGAAATGGAATTCCTTCTGAACAAAATGACACAGCAAAACTTGGACAATTTTTAAGAAACGAAATTCCTTATTTACCTTCTGATTTTGTTAGCTCTGACTCAACAGAAAAAAGAGATTGGATAACTAAAATGCTTGCAATTGATAGCACAGAATCCACTTCATTTCCCCCTAATGCTTGTGGAGCTTATGCAGGAAGATTACATTATCATTTTCATGGAGGAGACCCTAATGAATTTGCAGATTCAACAAATTCTGTTTATATCGTGGACAAATTTAAATTAGATTATGTTAATAGATTTAATATTCCTGTTTATGAAGTAAGAACATCAGACCATTCAATAAATGGAATTTTTTATGGACAAGATAGCCCTCTTGATTTTAAATATTTTTTAATAGAACCTCAAAATGATAATATTTATGAAATTACAGGAGGATATATTGGTGGTGGAAGTTTTCTTAATAACAACATCACATTTTATGATACTTATTATAGTCAGAATAGTAATCATTCAGTATCGGGAGATTTTATTAGTTTTGATATTGATTTAGAAGGAAATGCAAGTGTTTCTTATATTGAACCTTAGTTAGTGTTGCACAATCCAAACAAAGATTCAATCCCACCTGAATTAACAATTAATTCACCAAAACAAGATTCAATTTATAATAATTCTAATATTAATTTATCTTATTTTGCAGAAGATTCTATTTTTATAGACAGTGCAAAATTTAATCTAAATGATTCTGTTCAGAATATTGATTGCTCTACTTCTTATGGAATTGGTTTTATTTACTCTAATTCAATCCAAGGAGAAATTCCCTTGAATTCTTTAAATTTAAAAGAGGGAAAAAATAAAGTAATTTTTTCTGTTGATGATATTGCAAAGCCAAATAAAAATGCAACAATTAAAACAATTGATTTTATTATTGACAGAATTATTCCAACAACAACAATAACTTCGCCAATAAATAATTCTTATTACTCTTCAAATCCAAACTTAGAAGTTATTTTACAAGACCCAAATTTAGATTCACAAAATTCTTATTATGAATTAAATGGGGAGAAAACTTACTTTCCTGTAACTCAAGACACTATTTTAAATTATTCAGAACAATTAAATTCAGATGAGGGGAATAATAATTTAATTGTTCACACAATTGACAAAGCAAAAAATATAAGTGAAAAAGAAATAAATTATACACAAAATATCGATGGAATAGATGAAAATTCAGCAAACAAAAATTCTTTAGAACAAAATTTTCCAAATCCTTTTAATAATTCAACAACAATAAAATACACTATTTCAAAACCTGAAAAAGTTTTATTAAAAGTTTATAATATTCAAGGAAAAGAATTAGAAACAATTGTAAATGAATATCAATCGCCAAATACTTATGAGAAAAATTTTAATGCAACAAATTATTCAGCAGGAACTTATTTTTACAGATTAACAACATCGAAAAAAACAGAAGTTAAAATGATGGTTAAGATTGAGTATTAAGACTTTTAAGCCTTTAAATCTGCCGGATTTTGAAAATTCGGCAGATTTGTATAGCAACGTGTTATTTAACTTTTCCAAAGTTTGAAACTTTGGAAAAGTTTTTTGCTTCTGCCTTTTTCGACGTTTTTATCTGCCGGTAGTAGGACACGTGTCCGCCAGCTTGCGGAGGGGTTTAAGTTACAAACTTAAACCATGAAAGGATACAAATTTCGCTAATCACAGAGTTATGCAGTGCTAAACTGACTTTAATTTAAAATATTTAGAACTATATTTTTGTTTAATTTTTTCTAAATCATTTTTCAAGTCTTCGGGATGTTTCCAGTATTTTATACTTAATTTTTCTCTAATATCCCTCATCATTTTTACTGCATCAAATTTTTTAGTTTTCATTGTTTTCTATTTTTAAAATTTCACGGGGACTTCTAATTTCAATCATTCTGTAACCAAATTTAATATTTATTGAATTATATAAACGAATTCTATTCAAATTTACAATATGTTTGAAATTCCAGCTTGCTAAAACATCTGCTAAATTTATTGTAGCAAGGGAAATATGTAATGCATCGTTGAATGATTTGTTTGTTAATGCGCCTTGCTCAATGTATAATTCAGCCTATTTAATCGCTTCGTCAGTTATCTCAATTGGAATTACGTTTTCATCCGGTATTTCATTTAATTTTTCTTTTACTTTTGCCGGAGCAAATTCCAATTCCTGCAATGTCAAATCTGACAGCATTAGTTTTTTGTTTAAAGATATAAATTCTTCAAATAATGCATTTGACCATTCACTAAATTCTCTATCAAAGCACCCACCTATTACCGATGTGTCAATATATACTTTCATTCATACTATATTTACTTCAAATTTACTTAATTATTTCCGATTTAAAAAATAATAATGAGTTCAGTATAAAAAGGGTGCTTTTGTCATTGCAATCCGCCAGCTGGCGGATGCCTTCGTGCCTTTGTGGCAAAAAAACACTAAATTTTCAAATCCGTTAATTTAATCTTTTCTTTAAACATAAATATCATAATAAAAACTAAAATTAGGATTGATTTAATTGAAAAGGCTAGTATAAAACTATGTATATGGATTTGATTATTAATGAAAAAAATTACTAATGCAGAAGACATAAAGATTAAAATTGATTTAATATCGTAGCTGACGCAATAAAATTTTCTTCCAAGTAAATATGAAACAATCATCATTGTAAAATAACAAATAAAAGTTGCCCAAGCTGAAGCCATATAACCAAATTGAGGAATAAAGGCAAAATTGATAATTAAAGTAATTGCAGCTCCAAACAAAGCAATATAAGCTCCATATTTTGTCAAATTATTAATTTTATACCAAACAGAAAGATTATAAAAAATTCCAAGAAATAAATTTGCCAGTAAGACAATTGGTACAATTCTTAATCCTGAATAAAATTTAGCGTCAATAAAATGTTTAAAAATATCAATATAAAGAGTAACGCCAAGAAAAATTAATAAACCAAAAGCAACAAAATATTTCATAACATCTGCATAAATTGCTTTAGAATTTTGAGTTCCTGCTTGCTTAAAAAAGAAAGGCTCTGCAGCATATTTAAACATTTGAATAAATATTGTCATCAAAACAGCTATTTTATAATTAGCACCGTAAATACCAATCTGTTGCATTGCATTAACTCCTTTTGGCAACAAATACTTAAGTAAAAATTTATCGGAAACCTCGTTAATCATGCCTGCACCACCTACAATTAATAAAGGAAAAGCATAAACTAACATTTGTTTTAAAAGCTTTGCGTCAAAGTTAAATTTTATAGAAAAAATATCAGGTACTAACAAAATGAAAGTAACTGCACTTGCAATAAGATTAGAGATAAAAGCATAACCAACACCAATATCAGGGGAATAGACAGCAGATAAGAAACTAAATTCCGGTTTTTTTATTAAAGCAGGAAAAATGATAAAAAACAAAAAATTACAAGTTATATTAACTACAACATTAATAATTTTTAGTACTGCAAACCGTTTTGCTTTATTTTGATACCTTAATCGAGCAAAGGGAATAGATGAAACAGCATCAATAGCAACTATCAAACCAATAAAAATAATATACTCACTATGATTAGAATATCTTATAACATCAGCAATAGGATGAGAAAAAGAAAAAATAAAAATTATAAATAAGAAAGCAGTAGAACATAATGAAATTAAGGATGTTGTAAAGGCTTTATTTGAATTGTTAGATGAACCGGCATAACGAAAGAAAGCCGTTTCCATACCATAGGTAAGAAAAACCATTAAGAATGCAGTATAAGAATATAACTCTGTTATTGTGCC
Source organism: Bacteroidota bacterium (assembly GCA_030592465.1). Taxonomy (GTDB): domain Bacteria; phylum Bacteroidota; class Bacteroidia; order Bacteroidales; family B39-G9; genus B39-G9. Next base: position 4,605 of record JAUVJB010000119.1, read on the forward strand.
ATATTCCGAAATAGACAATATTCTTGTATAAAAAGGAGTAAGAAGTAAATAGTTTAACAAACGAGGAACTATTGTTCCTAATCCATAAACCATTGTCTCTCCTGCTAATTTTTTTATGTGTTGCAAATTGATATGTTTTTAAAGTTTTGCGTTTTTAGTATCCTCTCAAAATACAATGGTAAAAAAGAAACCACAGATTACACTGATTGCACAGATAAATTTTATTGCATTAAAATTCCACAGATAATTTATCCGTCAGTTGACGGACAGCGAAATCTACGTAGTGGCTATACTTAAAGTTATGTTCCTGCAATTTAAGGTCTAAAAATTTATAATTAAATCTGTGATCCCGAGTACTCAAGATGTAATCTGTGGTTCCCCTGTTTTTTTGAAAGGATACCATTTTTAAACTTTTCTTCGTCCACCAGCTGGCGAACAAAAACGTCTAAAAGTACGAAGAAAAAATCATTTTTAAGTCCTGAGTATGTTTAAAAGTTTGCAATTTAAACCATGAGTCCACTTCGAAAAGTCGAAAATTCACGTCATTGCCAGGAACGAAGCAATCTACTTTGTTTTAATTTAGTAAGTTGAAATTTATTCTCCACTATCTAACAGATTGCAATGACGAATACATACTTTTCTTAGTGAATTCAACCATATTAAAATCGAGAAACTTTCGAGAAAAAACTCTGTCAGGAGCTTCGCACTCTGACAGGTTTCTTAAACATTAAACCTTAAACTTTCTTTTTTATTCCGGAACAGCAACTCCGTCAACTTTTATTAAGTTATCATTTTTAAATAAAAGAGTTTTTACTAATGTTCCATAATAATCAAATTCTTTCCATGTTTTTTCTTTCATGCCCATAACATAAAAACATTCCTTTTTTAATTTACCTGTTTGAAAATAAAAAAATTGCTTTCCGTCAGGATTACCTTGAATATAACTACCTTTGAAATAAACTTTTCCATCTAAATAAAAATATTTCCATTCTCCGTTTTTATCTCCATTTTGATAAGAGCCTTGTTCTGTGTGGTCTCCGTCTTTATAAAACCATTTTCCGTCTTTTTCACCATCAATATAATTTCCTTGTGCAATTACTTCTCCTTGTTCATTGTATTCAACATATTCGCCATCTTCTTTACCAAAATAAAAATTTTCTTCTCTCTGAAGAGTACCATCGGGAAAATACCATTTCCAATTACCTTCAAATTTACCCTTTTTATAAACTCCTTTTTGTTCTATATCGCCATTTTTATAATAAAAATTCCATTTTCCGTCCTTTTTATTTTTTTTATATTTTCCTTGCGATTTCAACTGTTGTGAAATAAAATAAAATTTCCATAAACCTATTTTGTCTCCATCTTGATTAACCTTTCCCTGACCTGTAAGGTTTCCATGCATATCATAAATTCTTGATTTATTTGCTTTTCCCTCCGGCGTATATTCTCTATGCTTACCAACAGGTTTTCCTTCAACATAACTTCCTGACGCTTTTAATATTTTTTTTCCGTCTTTATCAGGCATTTCATAATATTCTGCTTTATAAACTACCCTATTGGCAATACTAACACTATCATCAACTAATTGTCCATTTTCATATCTTTGAGCATCAACCAATTCTCCTTTCATATTAAAATTCTTAATTAACCCATTAAGTTTTCCATGAGAATAAGTTTTTTCAATCTTTACTTTGCCATTTTTATAAAACTCTTTCCAAACTTCGTTTTTTCTATTTAATGTATCGTACCTGTTAATTTTTTCAATATCAACTAAATTGCCATAATTATATTCTAACAAAGAAATAATTCTGCCATCGTATGCAAATTCTTTACCATTTCCATGTTTTTTTCCATCTTTGAAAGGAATAATTTTATGAATATTGCCGCTTTTATAATAAAATTTTGATTTTCCTTGCGGTACATTATTTACATATAAAATTTCTGAAAGTATATATGAAATTAGGGTATCATTTAATGAATAATAACCATAGTTATAAAAATACCCATTCTTTTTACCATATAAATAATTGATTTTCGTTTTAATATTACCATTCTCATTATAAAAATTCCAAACACTATCTAATTGATTATTAGACCATTTCCCGATAGATTTTAAATTTCCGTTTACAGAATATGTTTTCCATAAACCTTCAGGCTTACCTTCCTTCATCATTCCTTCACTCGATATCTGTTTATTACCGTAATAGAAAATATTATATCCATTGGGAATTTCAATATTTTCATTTTGAGAATAAACAAAATTAGAATAGCAAAAAAATAAAAAAATAAATACTATGTAATTAAAACATTCGTAAGCTTTCACAATTTTAATCTAAAATATAATTATTAAAAATACTGAATAATTACCAAATTGTTCTATCCGCCAGTTGGCGGATTGTTATTGTTATAACAGATTTTAAAAACATTATTTCGGTGTTTTTAAAGAATATTATTGATTTTTTAGCAAAAAAAATAAAAAAATCTTTTTGAAATACTCACTACTTTTATAAACCTTTATATAAAAATTTTTGGCATTTTTCTTCTTTCGGTTTTCATTTATTTTGTAAGAAAACCTTATTTTTTGAAAATTTAAACCTTAATAGGATACGAAATTAATTCCCGATTTTAACCTTATTACCTTATTTAGACGAATGAGAATAAGGTAATAAGGTTTTCAGGAGGGCGTCATTTATTTTTTCTTCTAAGGTTAAAAACATAAAAATAAGGTTTTTTAAAATCTTATAAAAGTGTTAACTACTTTTGTATGTAAATGAAAAATGCCAATTTTTTTTAATAATTTAACAATTAACTCTACCCCGAAAAGCCGATAAGCGGGGAATCCGTTAGCTGGATGGCGGAAGACTAAAAGCTACAAATCTGTATATCAGTATATTACAAAACCACTAATCGGCTATTAATTGATAATTTTAGTTTTCAGAGTCCTCTCACAATTTAACCATTAAACAATTTTCTAAATTTTATCATCTACAACTTAAGTTTATCAGATATTTCAAGCATTTTAATAATTGAACCTCTTGCTTTATTCATTAGATTTTCTTCCAAAATAATTTCATATTTTTCTTCATTAAGCGAGTCATAAATTTTCTCTAAATTAGTTAGTTTCATATACTCACAAATATTAATATCATTATCAAAAGAAGGAGCAGGAAGAAACAATTTCTTTGGATTTGCTTTTTGCATTTGGTAAATAATTCCCGGTTCAGTAGCTATAATAAACTCATTATCAGCAACTTGTTTTGTGTATTTTAATAAACCGGATGTTGAACCAATATAATCAGAAATTTCAAGAACAGAATATTCACATTCAGGGTGTGATAAAACTTTGGCATTAGGATATTTAATTTTTAGAGCTTTAATTTTTTTAGCAGAAAAATTTTTATGAACATGACACGCACCGTCCCAAAGTAAAATATCGCGATTGGTTTGTTTCTTTACATAAGCTCCTAAATTTTTATCAGGACCAAAAATTATTTTTTTATCTTTGGGTAAACTTTCAACTATTTGAACCGCATTTGACGAAGTACACATGTAATCAGATAATGCTTTAATTTTAGCACTTGTGTTTACATAAGAAACAACATATCGGTCAGGATGTTTGTCTAAAAAATCTTTAAATTTTTTTTCTTCACATGAATCAGATAGTGAACAGCCGGCATTCAAGTCAGGGATTAAAATTTTTTTGTCAGGGCATAAAATTTTTGCTGTTTCTGCCATAAAAAGAACTCCTGCAAAAACAATTATGTCCGCTTCAGTTTTTTCAGCTTTCTGTGATAAAGCGAGACTATCGCCTATAAAATCAGAGATGTCTTGTATTTCATGATTTTCATAAAAATGACCTAAAATAATAGCATTTTTTTCTTTTTTTAATTTATTTATTTTTTTTATAATTTTATCCATATTTTTTTATTTATTAACAGATATTTTAATATTATAATTATATAAAAAAATTTAAAAATTTAAAATGATGATAATGTTATGCTGTTAGTTTAGTTAAAAAATAATTGTAAAAAAACTTGATTTTTTAGTTATTAAATAAAAATAAGAAGTTATTAACTAATAATATAATATTTGTTTTTTGACTTTCAATAATATACAAATTAAATTAACATAATGTTAATAAACTAATGTTTAATAAAAATTATGGAAAAGTTATAAAAAAAAAGTTAAAAATATGTTAGTATTTTTTTAATATAATTTAAAAACTTTTTTTGGAATTTTAATAAATTTTTTATATCAATTTAGAATATTTAAAATGCAAATTTATTTTTAAAAAAATGATAAAAATTAATTAAC
>JAUVJB010000164.1 GCA_030592465.1 Bacteroidota bacterium
AATGACAATCAATGACAATCAATGACAATCAATGACAATCAATGACAATCAATGACAATCAATGACAATCAATGACAATCAATGACAATCAATGACAATCAATGACTATTTAATGACAATTTAATGATCCCGATACGCTTCGCTACGGAATGACTATTAATGACAATCAATGACTATTAATGACAATCAATGACTATCTAATGACTATTAATGACAATCAATGACTATCTAATGACTATTAATGACAATCAATCTTTTATAGTACATTGTAACAAAGCAAAATAATGATATATTTTTTTCAAAAACCTTTAAATTTTAAATAAATCTTTAATATCTTTGCAAACTTGAAAAACCAGTTAAAATGATAAAAATTACATTTCCGGACAAAACAATCCGCGAATATAAAAAAGGAATCACGGGATTAGAAATTGCTAAAGGCATTAGCAATCAATTAGCAAAAGAAGTATTATCAATAACTGTTAATACCGAAATTTGGGATATAACACGTCCTATTAATTTTGACGCATCGATAAAATTACATAAATGGGATGACGCTGAAGGTAAAAAAGCATTTTGGCACTCATCTTCACACTTAATGGCTGAAGCTTTAGAATCACTTTATCCGGGAATAAAATTTGGCATTGGACCTTCAATTGAAAACGGATTTTATTATGATATTGATCTTGGTGATAAGCCAATATCTGAAAATGATTTCCCGAAAATTGAAAAAAAAATGCTTGAGCTTGCTCAACAAAAAAATAATTTTGTTTGTAAAGATGTTAGCAAAGCCGATGCTTTAAAATATTTTTCAGATAAAAACGAGGAATATAAAGTTGAGTTAATTAATGAATTAGAAGACGGAGATATTACTCTTTACACTCAAGGTAATTTTACCGATTTATGTAAAGGACCTCATATACCAAACACAGGATATATAAAAGCAATCAAACTTTTAAATATTGCAGGTGCATACTGGAGAGGTGATGAAAAAAATATACAATTAACAAGAATTTATGCCATCACTTTTCCAAAGAAAAAATTACTTGATGAGTATCTAATAATGCTTGAAGAAGCAAAAAAAAGAGATCATCGTAAAATTGGTAAGGAATTAGAGTTGTTTACTTTTTCACCAAGTGTTGGTTTAGGTCTTCCATTATGGTTGCCAAGAGGTGCAATGTTGAAAGAACGCTTAGAAAACTTTTTGAAAAAAGTTCAAAAAGAATATGGCTATCAACAAGTATCAACACCACACATAGGAAATGTAAATCTTTATAAGACATCAGGACATTATCAAAAATATGGTAAAGATTCATTTCAACCAATCTCAACACCACAAGAAGGTGAAGAGTTTATGTTAAAGCCGATGAATTGTCCACATCATTGTGAAATTTATAAATTTAAACCTCGTTCATATAAAGATTTACCATTACGTTTTGCCGAATTTGGTACAGTATATCGTTATGAGCAAAGCGGTGAGTTACATGGATTAACAAGAGTTAGAGGGTTTACACAAGATGATGCTCATATTTTTTGTCGCCCTGACCAGCTTAAAGAAGAATTTCTTAAAGTAATTGATATAGTATTATACATATTTAAAACTTTAGATTTTAAAAATTTTATTACACAAGTTTCTTTGCGAGATAAAGAGGATAAAGAAAAATATATTGGTAGTGACGAAAACTGGGAAAAATCAGAAGATGCAATAATTGAAGCTGTTAAGGAAAAAGGTTTAGATTGTACTGTTGAATATGGAGAAGCAGCTTTTTATGGTCCAAAATTAGATTTTATTGTACGAGATGCAATAGGACGAAAATGGCAACTTGGCACAATTCAAGTTGATTATAATTTACCTGATCGATTTGAATTAGAATATATAGGGAAAGACGATAAAAAGCACAGACCAGTGATGATACATCGTGCTCCATTTGGTTCAATGGAACGTTTTATTGCAGTATTAATTGAACATACAGCCGGGAAATTCCCATTATGGCTAACACCTGACCAAGCTGTGATACTTCCGATAAGTGAAAAATTTAATGATTATGCGAAAAAAGTTTTAAATATCCTAAATAATTACGATATTCGCACAATAATTGATGACCGTAATGAGAAGATAGGTAGAAAAATTAGAGATAACGAATTAAAAAAAATACCATATCTTTTAATTGTTGGAGAAAAAGAAGTAGAGAACAACTCTATATCAGTGAGAAAACAAGGAGAAGGAGATATAGGAGAAATGTCAATTGAAAAGTTTGCAGAATTTATTAATAAAGAAGTTAGCAATCAAATTTCATAATAATAACTAAATAATAGGAGGGTAAAAAAATAGCTATTCATAGAAATAAAAGAAACATTGTAAAACAACCATTTTACAAAAAAAATGAAAGAATTAGAGCATTACAGGTTAGAGTTGTTGGAGATAATATTAAAAACCCCGGCATTTATTCACTTCATGAAGCTTTAAAAATGTCAGAGGATTTGCAACTTGATTTGGTTGAAATATCACCACAAGCAGATCCGCCGGTTTGCAAAATTATTGATTATAATAAATTTTTATATCTGCAAAAAAAGAGGCAAAAAGAAATAAAAAATAAAACAGCAAAAGTTGTTTTAAAAGAAATCAGGTTTGGTCCTAATACTGATGACCATGATTTTAATTTTAAATTAAAACATGCAAAAAAATTTTTAGAAGATGGGGCAAAAATTAAAGCTTTTGTCTTTTTTAAAGGTCGAACAATTTTATATAAAGAAAAGGGAGAAATATTACTTTTGCGTCTTGCTCAGGAACTTGAAGAATATGGGAAAGTTGAGCAATTACCAAAATTAGAAGGTAAACGAATGACTATGTATATTACTCCAAAAAAATAAATGAGTTTTAATAAATAATAAATAAATAAAGTAATGCCAAAGATGAAAACAAAATCCGGTGCGAAAAAAAGATTTAAGTTGACCGGAACAGGAAAAATTAAAAGGAAACATGCTTTTAAAAGTCATATTTTGACTAAAAAATCTACAAAAAGAAAAAGAAATCTTACTTATTTTACAACTGTTGACAAAACTGATGAGAAAAACATCAAACTTTGTCTCGCAATGAAATAAATTTGATTTTTTAAAAATTACTAAGTGTTTAACCGGAGTGAATTAGCCGAAAGATCCCTATAAATTGGGACGCTAACCATTCAAAAAAAATTAAAAATTATGCCAAGATCAGTAAATTCTGTAGCATCAAGAAGAAAAAGAAAAAAAATTATTAAAGCAACCAAAGGCTATTTTGGTGCAAGAAAAAATGTTTACACAGTTTCTAAAAACGCATACGAAAAAGCATTATCTTATGCTTATCGCGACAGACGAAACAAAAAACGCAGCTTCAGAGCTTTGTGGATACAACGTATTAATGCCGCTGCTCGACTACACGATATGTCATACTCAGAATTTATGGGTAAGTTACATAAAAATAACATAGAAATTAATCGTAAAGTATTAGCTGATTTAGCAATGAATAATCCAAATGCTTTCGAAACTATTGCAAAATCAGTAAAAAAATAAAATAATATATTTTTTATTAAAAGGGAAGCAAAAATTTGCTTCCCTTTTTTCACCTTTACATTTTAAAAGTAAAAAAGTTTATAAAATTTCTCAGAGTGCAAAGCTCCTGACAGAGTTTGAAAGTAAAGTTTGAAAGTGAAAAGTAATGCCCCGTGTGAAATACTTGCTTCGTTTTGCTCAGCAAATTTCACAGGGCAGGCAACAAATGATAATACTAATATTCTATGAGTTTTCGTTCAAGCACTAATTAGATATAAACCAAATAAAAAATTATAAACAGATGAAACATCCATGACCAAAGAGAATTATGATTTTGGATTTTAGATTTTAGACTTAATTTGGACACACAAGGGAATGATTATATCAAAAAAATATCGAATATCGAACAAGGAATAATGAATTACGAAGTAAAAAATAAAAATTGAAGCAAAAACTTCATCATTCGATATTCGGTGTTCATTATTCAATATTTATAAATAACTGAATATGTACTAAATACGAAAATATAAATATATGAAAATTCACAACTAATTAAATATCAGCTAACAATAAAAATATAAACAGATGAAAATCGCAATAATCGGATATGGCAAAATGGGAAAAGAAATTGAAAAAATTGCCATTGAAAGAAATCATAAAATTGTTTTAAAAATTGATGAGAATAATTTATCTGTTCTTACTAATGAAAACTTAAAAAAAGCAGATGTTGCTATTGATTTTAGCACTCCTAAATCAGCTTATAATAATATATTAAACTGTTTTGCTGCCGGCGTTCCTGTAGTATCGGGCACAACAGGTTGGTTAAAAAATTACGATAATGCAGTTGCTGAATGCAAAAAACAAAATATTGCTTTTTTCTATGCTTCAAATTTCAGCTTAGGAGTTAACATTTTTTTTGAAGTCAATAAACATCTCGCTAAAATAATGAATAAATATTCCGATTATGAGATTAATATTGAAGAAGCGCACCATAATTATAAAATTGATGTTCCAAGCGGAACAGCAATAACTCTTGCCAACGATATTATAAAAAATGTTGAAAGAAAAAATTTATGGACTAGAGATATACCTGATAAAAAAGACATTCATATATTATCAACAAGAAAAGGAAATATACCGGGCATACATACTATAATTTATGATTCTTACGTTGATACACTTGAAATTAAACATACAGCAAAAAACAGAAAAGGCTTTGCACTTGGTGCTATTATTGCAGCTGAATTTATTCATAATAAAACCGGTGTTTTCGGAATGAGTGATTTATTAAATTTATAATTTTTAAATTTCTTGGTTTTGTTTTTTTTATACAAAGACGCACGCAGTGCGTCTCTACAATAAATATAAATTAAATACTAAAATATGAAAAATAATATTCTTACAAATAAATGGTTTAAATTTTCGACAGTTTTAATTTTTTATATACTCTGGGTAATTTGGAATAATAATTACTGGTGGTTATTTGGTATTGCTGTAATTTTTGATATTTATATCAGTAAAAAGGTACACTGGTCATTCTGGAAGAAAAAAGGTGTTGAAAAACAAACACAATTAATTTCATGGATAGATGCTCTAATTTTTGCAGTTATTGCTGCTTCATTTTTACGATTATACTTTATTGAAGCATATACAATACCAACATCTTCAATGGAAAAATCGCTTTTAGTAGGCGATTATCTTTTTGTAAGTAAATGTAGTTACGGACCTAGGAAACTTATGACACCATTATCATTTCCTTTTGTGCACCATACTATGCCACTTACAAAAAATACAAAATCGTTTTTAGAATGGATTGAATGGCCTTATGAAAGAGTTCCCGGATATACTACAATAAAAAACGATGATGTTGTTGTTTTTAATTTCCCTGAAGGAGATACCGTAGTATTAGAACATCAAGACCAAAGTTATTACCAACTTTGCAGATTTTATGGTAGAGATGCTATATGGAAAAATTTTCATGTCATCTCGCGACCTGTTGATAAATGCGAAAATTACATTAAACGATGTGTTGCTATACTGGGCGATACCCTGCAAGTTATTCACGGACAATTATATATAAATAGTAAAAAAGAAAAAAATATTGATCGTCTTCAATATAAGTATATTATAATAACAAATGGAACAAGAATTAATCCAAAAGTACTTGAAAGAATGAAAATATCTGACAGTGATATTCAAAGATCATTCGTCTCAAACAATGAATATGTAATACCTTTAACATTAAAAAATGCTGAAAAATTAAAAAATTTCGCAAATGTAAAATCAGTTACAAGAACTGATAGTTATGGTACTGATGGCTCTGCATATATGTTTCCTTTTAGTGAAAATTTTCCTTGGAATGTTGACAACTACGGTCCTTTAGTTGTTCCTAAAAAAGGAGTTACTATACATCTAACTATTGATAGTTTGCCAATATATAGCAGAATAATAAGCACTTATGAACACAATAAATTGGAAGTTAAAGACAGTACAATTTATATTAATGGAGAAAAAGCTTCACAATATACATTTAAAATGGACTACTATTGGATGATGGGTGATAGCCGACACAATTCACAAGACTCTCGTTTTTGGGGTTTTGTGCCTGAAGACCATATAGTTGGGGAAGGTGCTTTTATTTGGTTGTCACTTGATAAAGATAAAAAATTCTTAAGTAAAATTAGATGGAATCGCTTTTTTAAAGGTATTCATTAATGAGTATGGTCTAAAAAAGGCATAAGCCAACTTGACTCCATTTTTTAAAATTTATTTATAAATCAATAGCCCAGCCATTTACCCCGTTAGATAATTGCATATCTAAGAGGTTAAACACGTTAAATATTAAGCTATCTAACGGGGTGAATGGCTGGGATTAAAATTTTATTTAAAATGGCAAAAGATGCCGTTCACGGCATTATTTCTGCTTCATTCCTGTAATTTTTATAAGGGCGTAAACGCCCTAATTTTAATATTTATTAATTCTTTTAAACTCAGACGTAAACGTCTGGGCTATTAAGTAAACGTCTGGGCTATTGAGTAGCTTATTTTTTATACAGAACTCATTAATTTAGATAAATAAAATTAATGAATTTTGCGTTTGCTCCGATTTAACCTTTAAAAATTTTAAATTAAATATGGCGGTAAAAAATATAACAGATTCACTGATTATATAAAACTGAAAATATCCTAAGAATTATTTTTCAAATCTATCCTAATATTTGATAATTATTATCCATTTAAAATCTGTGAATCTGTGGCAATTATTAGTTTATATAACACTGATTAGTTAC
>JAUVJB010000279.1 GCA_030592465.1 Bacteroidota bacterium
AAATGATTATTTATCTTGTAATAATTGTTTATTATGCTTTTTCTTTTCCTGAGAAAGCCAGGATTTTTCTAATTTCTTTTTTCGCACTTTATTTACTTTATACAGTATTTGAGGTCCTTTCAATAGTACTACATCTGAAGAAAAAATAACTACATAGTTACTCAAAAATAGACCTAAAAAACTATTGAGGAAAATGAAGAAAAGGCAATTGGGTATAATTGATAAAAACTGTAGAAATTTAAACGATTAAATAATTATGTGCCAATTATATTTCTTATTTTTGTTTGAAACAGACTAATTATGGATTTTTTCTCAATTTCAGGTTGGATTTTTGGTTTAGCATCTTTAATTTTTGGCATTGTTCAATTAATACAGAAGAATAAATACAAGAAACAAATCAACTTGATTAATAAGCAAAAACAAAAAATTGGTAAAGAAGGAACTGGATATCAAACTGGTTCAGGAGGCACTATCAACATTAATAAATGACAAAACAAAAGCAAAATATAGGAAAAGAAGGAACTGGTTATCAAACTGGTGATAATGGTGTGATAAACATTAATAATGTTGTTAAAAACCCCTCTATTTTAGCAAATGTTATTAATGCAATTTCAAAGATTGACCTTGACGATAAAACAAATTTTGGAGAGTTAAAAGAAGCTCCTGTAATTGAAGATAAAATTAAACATAACGATATTAAAGCACATTTTGAATTAATCAATGATTACGGATTATATGGTAAAAAATTAGAAACTATTTATCAGACACTTGAACAGGAGAAACCCGGGCGAAAAAGCAGATTACTAAGAAATATTTCTGATTTATATAAAATAGAGAAAGGAAACCTTACAACTAATAATGACATTGAGGTAATCCGTGCAAATGCTGATTTAATTATTGAAAATATTATCAATAAACTTGATTTTGCAGCAAAGGAATCTTCAAATATTGATGCTGATAATGAAGATGTAAAAGCTGCTGTAAGCATTGTTGTTGCAGATGCTTTTATACGTTGTAAAATTTTAGAAGACCCAAGCGAACAATGATTTTACCAAGAGACATAAAGCCTGAATACAGTTTGTATTTTATTGGTGGTCAGCTATTAGAAACCATCAAAAAACAAAATACAAAAGAATTTGATTTGTTAGATTTATATCAAAGTCATACTAATAAAAATTTTGACTGTTCATTTAATCAATATCTACTTGCAATTGATTGGCTGTATTTATTGGATTTAGTTTCATTAAATAATAAAGGACAATTAGAGAAATGTTTTTAAAATATCTATATATAACCAAAAACGGTAAAACACTCCGTAAAATTGACTTTAAAAAAGGAGTTAACTTAATTGTTGATACTACTCCTGAATCTAAAATTAAAGAAACAGGTAACAATGTTGGCAAAACTACAGTTTTGCGTTTAGTTGATTATTGTCTTGGCAGTAGTGGAAAAGACATTTATCAGGGAATTGAATTTAAAAATACGGATACAAATGTTGAACAGTTTTTAATTAACAATAGTGTTGAAATTTCATTATGTTTAACTACATCTCTTGAAGATGATAACGCAAAAGAAATTATTTTAAAAAGAAACTTTTTACAACGTAAACAAAAAATTGCATCAATTAACGGAGAGAATTATCCAAATATTAAAAAAGATTATAATATTGAATTAAATAAACTCATTTTTGGAATAAAAGCAGACAAACCAACATTCAGACAAATTGTATCTCGCTTTATTAGAAATGATGCTCTGAAAATGAATAATATCATTAAATATTTGCATACATCAACTAAAGATACTGTATATGAAACAATATTTTTATACATGTTTGGTGTTAAAGGTAAAAATGAACTTTTATCAGAAAAACAGATTATTGATGAACAATTAAAATCTGAAAAAAATTATTTAAATAGAATTTCAGGTAAACAACCTGCAACAACTATTGAACAAGTTTTAAAAACCTTACAAAACGATATTTCGGAATTAAATGACAACAAGAAGAAATTTAATGTGTCACCAAAATATCAGGAAGAGTTTGAAAAATTGAAATTCATAAAAGAAAAAATAAATTTAATTTCATCAAAATTATCTGAAAAGCAGATGCGATTGAATTTAATGCAAGAAAATATAAATGATTTGAAAGAAAACATTTCAACTGTTGATAATGAAGCATTGAAAACTATGTATTCTGAGACAAAATCATTTATTCCTGAATTGCAAAAGAAGTTTGAAGATGCTGTAAAGTTTCATAATTCACTGATTCGAAATAAACTTAAATTCGTTTCAAAAGATATACCTGCTATTCAAAATGAAGTTGTAAAATTAAAAGAGCAGTTAAATGCCGAATTACAAAACGAAGAAAAGATAGGTAGTAAATTATCAAATTCAGGTTCTTTGTCAGACTATGAATTATTAGTAGAAGAGCTAAATGCAAAATTTGAAAAGAAAGGTCAGTTTGAGGAAAAATTAGAACAAATAAAAAGCTTAGAAAAAAGTATCAAAGAAAAAGCAGAAAGATTATCAGAAATAAATGAAGAAATTGATAAATCAGAACCCGAATTAAAAGATAACATTTCACTTTTCAATGAATATTTTAGTTACTATTCAAAGCAATTGTATAATGAAGAATTTGTATTATCTCATTATGTTGATAAAGATATTTACAAACTAAGAATTGATAATTTAGATGCTAATACTGGTGATGGCAAAAAGAAAGTTCAAATTGCCGCTTTTGATTTAGCATACATTGCTTTTACAAAAGCAATAGGACTGAAATCATTAAATTTTGAAATGCACGATAGAATTGAGGGAATTCATTCACATCAGTTAAGTACTTTATTTGAACTTGTAAACTCAGACAAATTTAATGGTCAATATATTGTATCTGTACTAAAAGATAAATTTGATAATGATAAGCTAAAAAAATATTTAGAAGAAAATAAAAGGTTAGAATTATCTCAAAATGATAAGTTATTTAGAATTGAGAACGGATAATCTACCCTAACCTGTTTGTTCCGCAGGTGAGTTTGTAATTTTCTACAAGTCACCACACAGCCTTAAATTATTTTAATAAAAAATAATATGACTATCGGATTGATTTCCTATTAATTTAAAAGAAGGTGCTAAGCGGCTATGTTTTATAGACTTTTCAGCAATTTTTATAAGGTATTCAATTTACAAATAAACCCGCTAAACACCTAGCTTTCAAGGGTAATAACAATTTATAAAATATTGATTAGGTATATAATCCGATAGTCATTAAAAATAAATTAACTTCTCAGACTTTTTTAACCACTTTATCCAAACAATAAATGAAATATTTTGTTTGGTAAATTATAATACATGTTTAGAGAGTTAAAATTCAATGCGCGAAATTTAATTATCTAATAACCTAAATATTTATTGATAAATAAATTAATTTATTAGTTTTGTAGTTCAATTTTTTACACAAAAACAATAAGATCTTATAGATATGGAAAACAAACTTCAGGAATTAACTCAGAAGCTTTATAACGAGGGGGTCGAAAAA
>JAUVJB010000207.1 GCA_030592465.1 Bacteroidota bacterium
ATAAATGAGTTCAGTATAAAAAGGGTGCTTTCGTCATTGCGATCCGCCAGCTGGCGGAGCGGCAATCTCAATCGTCTGAAATACAGAGACATAGATTGCTTCGTTCCTCGCAATGACGTACTTTTTTACCTTTTTAGACTGAACTCATAAATAATAGATTATTTTTGTAAACTATTTGAAAAAAAATGGGCTTACGGCATTACATTATAACAATTATATTTTTAGTATTTTTTAATAATTTTCTTTTTAGTCAAGATGAAATAAGGATTTTCGGTAAAATAACCGATACAAAAAAAAATCCAATTGAATTAGTAAATATTTCAATTAAAAATCAACCTTATGGAGCAGTAACAGACAGTAAAGGTAATTATGAATTTTTTATACCTAATATAAAGCAGTTTGTTGTTGTTTTTTCATGTATTGGCTACCAAAGTAAAGAACTTAATTTTGACCGAACCAATAAAAATATTATTCATTTTTCTTATTTGGAATTAAATGGCAAACTTGAGCCATCATTAAAAAAAATAGAACAAGTAGATATTACAGATCAGCAGTACAGGAAAACAAATTTAGTTAGAATAAATCCGAAAATAATGGATGTTATTCCTGATGTATCAGGAAATATTGAAGCTATAATTAAAACACTTCCCGGAGTTTCGTCAAACAATGAATTAAGCTCTCAGTATTCGGTTAGAGGAGGTAATTTTGACGAAAATCTGGTATATGTAAATGATATTGAAGTATATCGCCCACTTTTAATACGTTCGGGACAACAAGAAGGATTAAGTTTTGTAAATTCCGATTTAGTATCGTCAATTTTATTCTCAGCAGGAGGATTTGATGCTAAATACGGCGACAAAATGTCATCGGTGCTTGATATAAAATACAAAAAACCTACAAAATTTGGTGGTTCTGTTACAACAAGTTTACTGGGAGCTTCGGCTCATGTTGAAGGAACATCAAAAAATCTAAGATTTACACACATATCGGGTGTACGTTACAAAACATCGCGTTATTTATTAAACAGTCTTGATACAAAAGGAGAATATTCACCTGATTTTTTCGATTTTCAAACATACTTAACATACGATGTTACCGATAATTTTGAGTTAAGTTTTTTAGGCAACTTATCTCAAAACAAATATAAATTCATTCCAACTGATAGAAAAACTGTATTTGGAACAGTAAATGAAGTAATACAACTAAATATGTTTTTTGATGGTCAAGAGGTTGATAATTTTTCAACTTTTACAGGAGCTTTAGCAGGTACTTATAAGCCTAATAACAATTTAAAACTTAAGTTTATATCATCGTTATATAACTCATTAGAAAATGAAACTTATGATATACAAAGTCAATATCTGCTTAACGAACTTGATAGAGATATAGGCTCAAGCACAATGGGCGATAGTATTGCTAATATTGGAATTGGGACATTTTTAAACCATGCCCGCAACTATTTGAATGCTAATGTTTATAACATCTATCATAAAGGTGAATATAATACTGATAAAAACGAATTGAGCTGGGGTTTGAAATATCAACATGAGATAATTGACGATAATATTAATGAATGGGAAATGCATGACTCTGCAGGATATTCGCTGCCTTATAATGATTCAACTGTCAATTTATTTTATGTCTTAAACTCAAATCATAACATAAGCTCAAACAGAATAAGCTCTTACATTCAGAACTCTCACGAATTTAATGTTAACAGCACTGAATTTAACTTTACCCTTGGCTTTCGCGTCAACTATTGTGATTTTAATAAACAATATGTCTTTAGTCCCCGAACTTCATTATCGTTTAAACCTAATTGGAAAAATGACGTTATGTTTCGTTTTGCTCTCGGCTATTACAATCAACCGCCTTTTTATAAAGAGTTACGTGATTTACAAGGACACATTAATAAAAATATAAAAGCTCAAAAATCTTTTCATATTGTTTTAGGCAGCGACTATAATTTTACTGCATGGAACAGACCTTTTAAATATACAACTGAGGTTTACTACAAATATTTATCCGACTTAATACCATATAATATTGATAATGTAAGGGTTAGATATTTCGGCAAAAACAATGCAAAAGGTTACGCAATGGGCATTGACATGAAAGTGAACGGTGAATTTGTAAAGGGTGTTGATTCGTGGTTTAGTTTATCATTAATGCAAACAGAAGAAGACCTTAATGATGATTTTTATTTTGTTACCGATAGTTTGGGAAACTCAACAAGAGTTGAACCCGGATATATTCCTCGTCCTTCAGATCAACGAATTAATGTAGGACTATTTTTTCAAGATTATTTACCCGGAAATCCATCGTATAAAATGCATCTAAATTTATTATACGGTTCAAAGTTGCCTTTTGGGCCGCCTAACTCAGAACGTTACTTGGCTACTAATCGTATGCCAACTGCATATAGAAGAGTTGATATTGGTTTTTCGAAAGTTATTATTAAAGAAGGACAGCAAATTCCGGTTAGAAATCCTCTCCGGTTTTTCAAAAGTTTATGGATTAGTGCTGAAATATTTAATTTGTTAAAAATAGAGAATGCTATTTCATTAACTTGGGTTTCAGATATTAGAAATCACCAATATGGAATACCAAATTATTTAACTTCACGAAGAATAAACATTAAATTAAATGGGAAGTTTTAAATTTGGAATTAACAATAGTTTAGACTTTTTAAAAATGACACGAATTTCACGAATTAACACAAATTTTTTATTTTTGCAACTTTAAGTTCTTACTTAAAAGTCAAAAGAGACGTCATTTCGAATCCGCCAGTTGGCGGACTTAAAAACGTTTTTTTGCTTCTACTTTGCTGTGCTTTCCCGTGCATCCGCTTTTTTGCGGTGGAACGGGTTATAGATTAAAGTTATATCCGTTGCACCGCTTGGAGCAGTTCCACGAAACGATGAAAAGTCTAAAAAATCGGTTTAATTTACAAACTTAAACCAAAGAAAAATTTGAAAAGAGAAAAGGCAACATTAATAAGTTTTAAACTTATATTTGTGGTTTAAGTTATAAACTTAAACCAGAGGTGGAACTTTAAACATTAAACTTTGAACTTTATAAATTAACAAATGCATTTTCTTTATCCAAAATTTTTGTTTGCTCTAATTGCAATTGCTATTCCGATAATAATTCACTTATTTAATTTTAAGCGATATAAAACAATTTATTTCAGTAATGTAAAATTTCTAAAAAATGTTAAACAAGAGACACAATCAAAATCGCAGCTAAAACACATCCTTGTTTTAATAAGCCGAATATTGATTATTTCTGCCATTGTTATCGCATTCGCACAACCTTATATTCCCGTTAACAACAAAATAATAAGCAATAAAAAACAAACTGTAAGTCTTTATGTTGATAACTCATTTAGCATGAATGCGGAAAACAGATACGGTAATTTATTTGATATTTCGAAAAACAAAGCTCGTCAAATTGCTGATGCATTTAAACCAAACACACAGTTTTTGTTACAGACAAACGATTTTGATTCAAAACACCAACATCTTGTCAACAAAGAACAACTTATTGATTTTTTATCAGATATTAAAATCAGTTCAAATACAAAAAAATTAAGTCAAATATTATCAAGACAAAACGATTTTTTAAGTTCTTCAAATCAAAAAAAGACAGTTTTTATTATTTCTGATTTTCAGAAGAAATTCGCAAATTTTAATCAGATAAAAAACGATACAAGTGTAAATGTATTTTTAGTTCCGCAAACTGCAGAATCTGTCAATAATTTATTTATCGATTCTTGTTGGTTTGAAACGCCAAGTCACAAACTTAATAAGGCGGAAAAAATCTTTGTTAAAATAATCAATAATTCAAACGAATCATACCAAAACATACCTGTTAAACTCCTCATAAACGATACAATAAAAGCTCTGTCAAGTTTCAATATTGATAAAAATTCTATAAAAATTATCCCATTGTCATATTCAAATACTCAGTCGGGTATTCATAAAGGCAGGGTTGAAATTACTGATTATCCTATTACTTACGATAATATTTTTTATTTTAGTTATATAATTTACAACAAAGTAAAAATATTGTCCATTAATCAAAACTCAGCTAACAAATTTGTTAATGCTTTATTTAAAAAAGACAATAATATTGAACTTGTAAACTCACAAGTTAATAATTTGAATTTTTCGCAAATACCAAGTTATCAGTTAATTATTTTCAATTCAGTAAAAACTCTTTCGTCGGGACTGTCTCAAGCACTTATTAATTATGTTCAGAATGGTGGCACTCTACTCTTTTTGCCAAATTTTGACGGTGATATTACAACATATAATAAATTTCTATCGGCAATAAAATCAAATCGGATAACTGAAATTGACAGCCAAAAAATTAAAATAAACTATATAAATTACAAAAACGAATTATATAAAAATGTGTTTGAAAAAATAGATAAAAATGTTGATTTACCGATTGTTTTTAAACATTTTGTTTTTGACAATAACACATATTCCAATAATGAAAATATTTTAACCGCCAATAAGCAAACAATTTTATCGGTTTTGCCATTTAAAAAAGGCAAAATCTATATTTTCTCTTTCCCGTTATCCGAAGCATACAGCAACTTTGTTAAAAACTCATTATTTATACCTACTTTATATAATATTGCTTTGTTTAGTCAATCGTTTAACGATATTTATTACACAATAGGTAAAAACAAAACAATTGAGCTAAATAAAAAATATTCAACCAACAATAATGTATTTCATATCATAAATAAAAAATTAAATTTTGATTTTATTCCACAACATAAAATTATTGATTCGAAAATTATTCTTTTTTTAAATAATAATATTGAGAAAGCCGAAAACTATATCGTTAAAAATAATAACAAAACAATAACCGGTATATCATTTAACTATAACCGCGAAGAATCTGATTTGAATTATTACTCAAAAAATGAGTTAATAGATTTGCTTAAAAAAAATAATTTAAAAAACTTTTCAATTCTCAACTCAGAAAATAAATTTTTTGCACACAATCTATCACAAATAAATAAAGGCAAGCAGTTATGGAAAATATTCATAGTTATTGCTTTAATTTTATTAGGAATTGAAACATTATTATTACGCTTTTTTAAATAATTTTTTTTAAATATTAGGTATAATAGACAAAATGGTTGCTATTTTCAGGAAAATTATTTCAAGTGGACAAAATGGTTGCTGTACTTTTCAATAAAAATTTCAATTAATATTAAGTTAATGTATTTTTGTTTTGTCAAACAAAAACGAAAATAAACTCTGTTGGAGAGCAACTTATTAGGGATATGTTTGAAGGCTGACAAAAATTTAAATAGGGATATTCAGCAAATTCAAACTGTTTGAAAACTAATCTATTACAAACATATTTTATTCGATATTACCCCAAAATTAATGAAATATTCTAATTTCGGTGTAATTTTTTAAATTTTTTCAAAAAAAACTCGTAATTCCGCAGGGGAATATGCTTC
>JAUVJB010000129.1 GCA_030592465.1 Bacteroidota bacterium
AATTTCCTTCTATCTCTAAAACCATAGCTTTAGAACATCTACATTTGAAAGATGTTGCAGAACTTCGTAAAGCATCTTCTGTAATTAATAATTTAATTAATTTTCCTTGTACCTTTTTCCAACCAATAAAACTGCCTTCTTCTGGACAGGTTATTGAAAAGAAAGCTGTTGTTTCATTAATTATAACCTCCCTTAAATTAGCATTCCTTAAATTAGCACCCCTTAAATCAACATAACTTAAATCAACATAACTTAAATTAGCATTCCTTAAATTAGCACCCCTTAAATCAGCATAACTTAAATTAGCATTCCTTAAATTAGCATAATTTAAATTAGCATCCATTATTTGCTGTTTTGTAAATCCTTGCTTTAATAATCTTTTAATAATTTTGTACTTTTCCATAACATTTTAAAATTTTACTGTGATTAATATATTTGGATTATCGGCTTGTCTTACTTCCATAGTAGTATCAGTAAATCCATAAGAAAAATATTGTTTATCACCTTTAAGATAATTAGATAATCTTTCACTAAATAATAGTTTCATGTTTTCTCTCAAATCTTCTTCATCAATAGCATCATTAATTGTTTCAATAATACGATTAAAAAATAACAATTTTTCATAAAGGGTTCTTTCGTTTTTGTATAAACTACAATCTAATCCACCATTTGAAATAGTAACATCCATAATTTCTATTTTTTTAATTTGAAAAAACGACCCCAACCTCGTTTGTAAACGATATTTTCAATTCCATTATTATTTAATAGAATTAATCCAATCAACTCTTTTGTGTTTGTTTTGGTTTTTCTAATTAATTTATACTTTTCACCTTTTTTGAAAAGTATTTCTTTTGTGTCCCTCATATAAAGTGTTTTTTTACATTTGTAAAATACTTTCTTTACTTTCTTTACTTTTTTTCCTTTTGTTCTCATTTTAATAGTTTTTTGTTATAACAAAAATTTTATTTTTATTAAATTTAGTATCACATTTTCCGCAAGAACTTACTTTCTTTGGAAATTTATATCTTTCGATTTTATGCTTACAAGTTGTATTAGGGCAAGTTAAAGTATATTTTCCTTTTGGTGTTATTATAGAATTACTATCATATTGAACTATACCATCACCCCCAATTGTAAGTAATATTTTTTTCCATTGTTTATTATGACTTTTAACATGATATAATTCATTTTGGATACAATGTGCTATTTCATGCAAAAATACTTTTGATAATTCTTCACCATTTTTTAAATTTAGTAAAATAATAGGTTTGGATATTGTAATACGTTTTTTTGAATATGTTATTTGCCCAAATCTTCTTTTTGCATTATCCCATGTAAAGAAATAATCTTTATCTGTAAGACAAATTAAATTGTTATCTATTTTCCAAGTTTTGTTTAAAAGAAAATTATAATAGGTTTTAACTTGTTGAAGATTTTTGAATTTGTCTGTTCTCATGTACTTTTTACTTTTTATTGTCGTTGCTAAGTTAGTAAATTATTCAACACAATAAAGTTATTATTTAATACTACCAAAACGGCTTTTAAGCTATGAATTAGGTACTTTCAGCACCTTAAAGGTATAAATACCTTACTAATTATAAAAGTCGCTTAAATCACACTATTATAAAATGCTCGCCTTCCACCCACAATGCCCCAACTGATAACATTGCAGTTCTTTTACCTTTGTGTTTTGGATATTGAGGATTTTCCCAAACTCCTCTATAATCTTTGTGAAGTTTGTAGTATTCTTTTTTTGTTAAAATTTTTCCATTTTTATTCTCAATCTCTTTTATGATATGAGAACAAATAGTTCCACCTAACAAATTACCACACCATAATTGCCAACGCAATTCTGTAAATAATTCTTTTAGGGATTTTCCATTAGTAATTTCTTCTAATTCTGACATAATTTCTATTTTTTAATAATCAAACAACATCCTAAATAACACAACCACAGTATTTCCATTATCAAATTTAATTGTGGTAATTGTTTTATCTGTCATTAAATTAATCAAATTACCACTAATCCAATAATTAATAATTGTAAGATTATTAATAGTTTCAAAATCAAATACCATTTTTCTAAACTCTGGAGAATCTTTTAATTCATCGAAAGTTTTAACTCCGTAATACTTTAATAATTTTTGTGCTTCATTCATAATTATTCTTTTTCAATTATTTTTATTACTGCATAAATTATCCCAGAAAATAGTATATTTATTATATGCAGGTTTTAATATGTCAAAATATTTTTTTGCATATTTTTGTACTAATTTATGTATATATAGAGTAACATGATTACTGTATGCCACGTTTCCATTAGCATAAACCATTACCCAATTTGTATATAAGGCATCTGTTACAACTACCAGTTCATATTTAGGTATATCTTTATTCCCTGTTCTGCAAATTTCAATACTATATTTTTTGTCTTGAAACAGTACAATACCATATAAATTTTGTACTACTTGACTTTTCTTTTTACATCGTGTTTTAATTTCCATAATAATTATTTTTTAGTAAAAAAGTTAGCATACTTTCCTAATTCAGTAACACAATTGTAAAATTCATACCCATTTACAATAATTTCAAAATCCTCAACGTAATTTCTTGATGTTTCTAAATTTCTGTTCATAACCATTGGGTGCACCCAAGCATTATTTAATATCATATTACATGGGTGTATAAATACTTCTGTTCCTGCAATATACAGTTTTTTTGCTGTAATTTTGTTTACTTGTCGGCAGTTTATATTTCCGATTTTTACTGTTTGTCCTGTGTATTTCATACGTGTATTTTTAAGTTTTGAACATGTTCGTACCTATCATACAAAGATAATTGTATTTCATCTAATGTTGCATTTTCATCCACAGTTACTTCTGTTTTGATATTGTAAAAATAACCTTTTGCATTTTTCTTTCTTCCTTTGAAAACTACTGTGTAAGTTTGTTGGTGTACTTCATTTGGAGTAAGTCTTGATAGCAGTTTTAATCCATCTTTTTGGTATTTACTTTCAAAATTTAATAATTCCAAAAATACCCTTTTGACTAAATCTTTATCTGCTGCTAAATCAGGTTCACAAATCCATTTTTTCCATCAAATTGTGCTATTAAATAATTCTGTGGCAATTGACGGATTGTTTGTGTACTTTCGTTAAATACTAATACATTTTTTACTTTGTTTTCCATAACTAACTAATTTTTATTAAATTTTGTGGTCTTGTAACTTTGGTTTCATAAGCATAAGAAGGAAATTTGTAATTTAATGCTTCTTTGAATTTCTTAACATCTACTGAACGCATCCTTAACAATTTACTTCTTGTAGTTGGAAAATACATTTCAATAATGGTAATTCTAAATTTATCACTATAATTTAATCCATATTTAATATATCTACCCTCTTCCAAATAAGGTTGTACTTTACCAATAGAGATAATTTTGTCAATTACTTTTTTCTTTTTCTTTAATACATTTTCACGTTTTTTAATTCGTGCTTTCTTTTCAGCTTTCATTTTACGCTCTTTTTCAGCCCTTGCTTTTGCCTCTTCCTGTTTCTTTTCTTTCAAGAAAGTTTTAGTAATTCCTAACTTTTTTAGAAATGCAGAGATATTCTTCTCATAGATTGCATTAATATTAAAGTCAATTATCAAATAAACTATTCCCCAAATACTACCTGAATACAAACGTTTTTTACCAAAGAATAATGAAGTATCAATGGAATCATACACTTTTTTAATTTCAGCTAATTTTTCTTTGAAAGTTTCTTCTGTTACTGAAACCATCATTGAATAACTATGCCCAGATGAATTATAAGTATATACAATATCTTTGTATCTTAATGCTTTTCCAATCTTTTGACGTTTATAAAAATCAATTGCATTCCACTTTACACCAATAGATTTGTTTTTGTTTTGAAAAAGATTTTTATAACCTCCAATTCTTTGGTTATGTAGTTCATCAAACTTTCCATGTATTGTTATTTGTGTCAGATAACGAAATACAGGTAAATTTGTTTTATTCAGTTGCTCAATAGTAATTCCACTTTCAATTTCTTCCAATACTTTTGGCGACACTATTGAATTTGGAGCACGATTAAGAATATTCTTTTTATCGAATACTGAATTATCTTCAAACAGTTTTTCTTTGTCTTTTATATTTTCCATTATAAAAGACTTTTATCTACAATCATAAACACAACATTATACCCAGATTCATATCCATATTTAGTTTTTATTAAACCAAATTTTTCATCCGCTGTAACATAACCTATTCCACCATCAACAGCTTTTGTTATGAATGTAATATTAAAACTTTTTTCAATAGCTTTTCGCATATTATCAGCTTTTTTACCTGATATATTTTGAACATTTCCATTGCTATCACAAGGTATAAATAATAACATTGAAATAATACCATAATCATTTGCGGAAGCTGTCAACAGACCTTGTACACCATTTAACAAGATATATTTACTTCCACTATCATTCAATCTTTTACCGATTGTGTACCCTGACAAACTTTGACCATTCACTAAAACTGTTAACATTAAGGCTGCTAAAACCATCATTACTTTTTTCATTTTACTTTTTTTTAAAATTAATTAATACTTTTTTGTTTGTAATATCCTATTTAC
The DNA here is from genome assembly GCA_030592465.1 of Bacteroidota bacterium. Taxonomy (GTDB): domain Bacteria; phylum Bacteroidota; class Bacteroidia; order Bacteroidales; family B39-G9; genus B39-G9. Next base: position 4,633 of record JAUVJB010000129.1, read on the forward strand.
AACTAAATCATTTATGTTTACAAGTTCTCCAAAAGTCTTTTCTGTATAATCAAAAATGAAATTACCTTTGTTGAAGTTTGGATAAATTTCTCTAATACTGTCAGCATAAGGCTGTGGATAAGCAGTATCGTAATTCATTTTGCTTTCATCTTTTACTGCAAATTTTAATAAATCTCTTTTATTTGCAAACTGTTTAAACTCTGAAATGTCAATTAATAATTGTACCATTTCTTCTGATTGATAGTTTAAATTTAATACCAATTCTTTTACTAATTCTTCTTTTTTACTCATAACTTTTTATTTTTGTTTTTTTAAATAAATAAATATTCCAACTATTATAAACACAAAACTGAATAATAGATAATATTCGCCATTTTCAATTGAAAGTATTTTATCAATTACACTTTCTAAACTTAGCAAAAAGATTACTACTATTGTTACTAAAATAATTGCGATTGTTTTTTTCATAATTTTTAATTTAAAAGGGGAATCGAACCCCTTTTTATTTAGTATTTGTAAGTTTTCTATTTTAATAGTTTGTACATTTCTTTTTCAGCTTTTTTACTTACAACCCATCCTGGCTTTTTTTCACCGTCAACATCGGTTAAATTCGGGCAATAACCAAATCCATTATATTTTTTGAATTTTTTGTCTTTTGACATTTGTTTCGTTTCTTTACCAAAAAATGCAAACGAAGCAGGAGAATAATCTACAATTCTCACTTTACCGTGTTTTTTGGTTTTCACGGTTTTTACATCAACTTTTTTGTGGTTCTTTTTTGCAATTTCTTTTTCAGTTAATTTCACCTCTTTTTTAGGTGTTTTTTCGGCTTTATTTTCTTTTGTGGTAGTTTCTACCTTTTCAACTTTAAAAGATGAAATAGGCACTGCAAAAAGATTGTCAGGCATCATTTCAGCATCGGGTAAATAGTTTGGCTTTTCAATTTTCAATGCTTTTTTGATTGACTTAAAATTGTTTGAGATAAATCTCAATTTTTTTGACCTTGCTGTAGGTTTAAAAATGTCAACACGAACAACTGGTTTTTTGTTTTCTTTGTCAAACATCAAATAAACCCCAATGGATTCAATTTTTACTACATCACTTTTCACGTTTTCAAAACTTTTTTGTGTTTTTTCTAATTTACTCATAATTACTTTTTTTTGTGGCAATTTTTGCCGATTAAATTTATATAAAATTGTTGTTTTTATTTTGTTTGGGATGGGTTTACATTTTATTGTTTAAACCAATTTACTAACTGGCTCAGATTACTTTTGTTTTTTGATTTTTTCTTTTTTGCTTTTTTCGATTCTTTCTTTTTTGCTTTTTTTATGTCTAATGCAATTTTTTTTGCATTTTCAACATTTTCTTTTCTCTTTTTTTCAGCAGCCTGATTATTTTCACGTAATTGCAAAAACAATTCATTAATAGTTTCATCAGTTACTTTTTTAGCTTTCATGTTCGCAGTATATTTCAGACCTTTTTTTGAAATAAAACCACATTGTTCGGCAGCTTTCAACCACCCCCGGGATGATAATTCAAGAGTTTTCAAATAACCTGACATTTTAAACTCTTTTTTCTCTTTTTTGATTGCTTTCAATAAACCTTTTAATGCGGGTTTGTACCTCGCAATACTTTCATCGGTTACAGTTTTTTCAACTGTTTTTTTGATTTTCTTTTTGTCTTTTTTACTCATAATTTTTGTTGTTTTTATGCCAATTTTTTGGCGTTAATTTACTTGTTTTTATTTTCGTACATTTTAAATTCTAAATCTAACATTTTTTGTGAATTATTTGATTTTAATTCACGTTTAAATTCTCTAATTTCTTTGGTAAATTCACCAATTCTACGGCGACGTTTTTTTACTGTTTTTTCTACTTTTTCAGTTCTCATTTTTTTGGTTTTTGTGGTCAGAAATATTATATAAACCTGAATGGTATTCAGTTTCATGTACCAAATAGTCTGCCCAATCGTCATTTTCTTGGTCAATAAACCTGTTTATTTTTTTACCAAATAATATTTCATGTTCAATTTTTGTAAAATCAATTAAGTTTTCAAATTCATCAAAACTCGAACCAATTTTACATAAATCAGCCCAAAAATTGCCATTGGGTTTTTGATTTTTATACAAGTCGATAAAATAATCTACCATGTACGTTTCATCAATATCTCGCAACATAAAATTAAAAACCGTTTTTGTGTTTTCAATTTCTTTTAACCAGTTTGTTTTTTCTAAATTTTTCATTTTTTTACTGTTTTTTTTGTTGTTTTTTACTGTTTTTAAAAATCAAAATTAACGAATACTTTTGTGCCTTTTTTCAGGTAAATAAAATCGTTTATATCATCAAAATTTACACATTCGTATTTTTTGTTTTCACGACAATAAACTGATTTTTCGTACACTTTTTTTGCAGATTCTTTTCGTTTAAAAAATTCACCTTTTTTTAATGTTTCAATACTTTTCATTTTACTTTTTTTAATGTTTAATTTATGTATTTATTTTTGTTGTATTTATTCAAAAATATGATTTTTAATTTTTACTCAAAATAGTAATTAGAATAAATAAAAAAACCGAAAAATTAAAGTAGATTTTTACCTTAAAATTTCGGTTTTTATTTGTTGTTTTTAATGGCAATTTTTGCCGTTTTATACTCGCTTTATTTTATACTTTTTTCACTAAATTTTAACCTTAAAAAATTATATCAATTTACTCAAAATTAGAAATACATTTTTTGTTGCAATTTAGATTTTATTTCAGTCTGCAAATATTCATAAAATTAGTATTATTTTATAAAGCATATTTATTTACATCTGTTTTAATGCAATACCTGTTTTTATATCATTGCACTGTAACCAATTTAAAGCGTATTAATCGCCCCGAAATATGTAAACTATCATTTTATAGTTACATACCAAAAAACCCCGCAAAATAGCTTAAAACCATATCGCTGTTAAAAGTTTTTTATTACTTGTTATTTCATTTCTAATATTGCTAAAAAACAACTTGTAAAACTTGCACCGCAAAAATTTACAAAACTGTTTTTTTATAAAAAATATTGATAGTTGTAAATTATCAATATTCAAACTTATAAACATCAAAACCCATTATTTGTTATTTAGGTATTTTTAAAAATATGGTATTCAAAAAAATTGCTCGAATCTATGAATAGAATAAAATTAAAAATTTGCATTTCAGCAATAAACTAAAAAACCTTAAAACAGGTCGTATATTTATTTTTTCGTGCAACTCTCAAAAGTTTGCAAAGTAACAAACAAATGAAAGTAGTTGTAGGCGATTTTTAGCTATCAAAAACAACTTTTAAACCTTGTTATATATCTTTTAAAGTAAAAAGAAAAACAACGGCTTAAAACGTATTAAAACAAGTATTAAAACAATTTAATAAAATTGCCTAAAAAGTATTAGTAAATAATACCTGAATTTCGTTTTAAAATAAAAACCGAAAAAATAAACCAATATGTAAAAGAACTAATGAAACGCAAATCTATTTTATACGGCTGCAAAGTAACAACCAAAATAGAAATAAAATTTATACCACTATGCAAAATTTGAACGTTTGCAACAAACTTAAAACTAAAAACCGTTTTGTTGACTTTTGTAGCTTGTCAGGTAACGAACTTGAATAAACATCTAT
>JAUVJB010000186.1 GCA_030592465.1 Bacteroidota bacterium
ATCATTACTGTTAGTGCAGATACAAATGTAAATAATGTATGGGGTGTTCCTGATGTTACAATTGGTGAGTTCACTATTAAGGGATTAAATATTTATCCTAACCCATCAACCGGAATATTCTTTATTAAATCTGATGAAGTATTAAATAATACTCAATTATTTATCAGAGATATTAATGGTAGATTAATATTAACTCAAAAACTTAATTCAAATGAAAATAGAGTTGATATTAGTGGTTCTCATGCAGGAATCTACTTTATCCAAATGATAAATGACAATAAAGTTATCAACTATAAAATACTACTTAAATAGCAGATAATTAGAGAAACAAAAAAGCGGCTCAATTGAGCCGCTATTTTTTATTACCTTAAGAAAAGTTGATACAACTTAACCCGCTTTATTTATGCAAAAACAGAGGGAATTATATGAATAAAACAGATTAAACCAAAAAATATTCCTATGATATATCGCTCAATGTCAGACACTTATTTAGCTGTCTGAAAATTAAAACAACAAACTGCAACCTTTGTCTGTATATACTGCATGGTGCAAAAATGCCACATCAAAAATGATACTAAATCAACTATTTGTTGAATCAAAGGTTTTTTGCTATTTTTGATGCAACTATAAAGCTCCTTTTCCGGTTTAAGTTTGTAACTTAAAATAGAAAGCGCACATACCAAGAACATTAAACTTTAAACATTAAACTTTTTTTAATGTTACCAAAAACATCATTAAATATATCTTGGTTATTATTTGTAATAACACTTACCATTATTACCAAACCCACATTTGCAAATAATGACTTTCAAACTAATACACCTGACAGCATTTTTGTAAAAGCCGGCAGTTACATTGTAATTAACAATAATTTAATGTTTTTCAAAAACGACACCATTATATATACCTCTGACACAATTACTTATAACACAAATACAAAAAAAACCGAAAAATCAGCTAACTTTTACAACAAGATAGGAAAAAAGACATCTAATAAAAAATTGGCAAGTAAATTTTACGGATTAATCTTTGTCTCTGCATCAGACACATCAACAAAAAATAATAAAACAAAAAAAAGCGAATCTGAATTTTTAAAATATCAAGGGAAAATCATTAAAAACATTCGCATTAAATCATTAGATATTTTTGAAACAAACTTATATGATACACTTTCCCAAGCACATTCATTTGGTGCCAAAACATCGAACAAAATTCATATTAAAACAGGTAAAAAAACAATAAAAAACAATCTTTTGTTTCATAAAGGCGATACCGTAAACCCTTATGTTATTGCTGATAATGAACGAATTTTAAGAGATTTATCGTTTATTACCGATGCAAGAATCGTTATTACACCTGAAACTCTTGATACTAATTTTGTAAATATTCTGATATTAACCAAAGATGCATGGACAATAGGTCTTGAAGGGCAAATATATAATAAAACAAGCGGTAGAATTGATGTCTTTGACAAAAATATTTTTGGTACGGGAAATCAACAAATAAATAAGTTTTATTTGAATGCCGACGATATTTATCAAAACGGATATAAAGGTTATTATAGGATTAACAACATAAAGGGGTCATTTATATCAGGAGAACTTAAATATTTTAATCTTTATGACAGGACAACATACGAATTAAATTTTAAGAAAAAATTTTTTACGCCTGAAGTAAAATATGCCGGAGGATTTACTTTAAATAAAACTTTTTTATACGAAAACATTTTCATTAATGATACTGTCACTCTTACGACTCCTCTTGATTTTAATTATCAAGATTTATGGGTGGGTAAAAGTATTAAGATACAAAACAATATTATTAATCCTCAAAATAGAAAAAGGTTAATCGTATCGGCAAGATTTATGCGTAAAGAATTTACTGAACGACCACATATTACACTTGATTCAAATCAAATGTTTTATAATATTACCCGCGGTTTGGTAAGTATTGGACTTTCTCAACAAAATTATTACAAAACACACCTTATTCGGGGTTTTGGAAAAACTGAAGATATTCCGTATGGCAGTCTTTTTGAATTTACTATTGGCTCAGAGTTAAACAATTATAATAATAGATTTTATTCCGGTATAAGCTTCTCAAAAGGTATAGTTACTAAAAACTTATATTATTTTAATTCAAAAATATCTATTGGCAGTTACATTAACAATAACTCATTTGAAAATGCAATTATCAGACTTGATGGTATTTATATTTCTAAATTAATTAATTTTTATGGTTTAAGAACCCGACATTTTTTTAAAATTAATTATACTAACGGCATAAACCGATATAATGAAGAAAAAATTAATATTAACAGAGATAATGGTATTAGGGATTTTTCAATAAATACTCTTTATGGTAAAAAAAGATTTAGTGCTAAGCTTGAAAATGTAATTTTCCCATCTTTTTACTATTATGGATTTGGTACTGCAATATTTACATTTGTCGATATTGGTGTTGTTGGAGATAATAATAATTTTATTTTTAAAAACAAATATTATTCAGGTATTGGTATTGGTTTTAGAATAAGAAATGATAATTTAGTTCTTAATTCGCTTGAAATACGTATAGCTTATTATCCTCGCAAACCTTCCGATTATGATGATATGACAATACATCTTTCTAATCAAAGTTTTGAAATAAATAACTTTACAACTAATGTACCTGATGTTATTAAGTATGAATGAATTTTATCTACTTAAAAATAAAAGGTTACAAATCAGCTAATCGGATAATAAAAAAAAATAGAAACAGAACTGGTTTAAGTTACAAACAAACCATTGTTGTAAAATATGCTTCGCATTTCACTTGGTAAACATTTCACTTAGTAAAACAATATTGCAATTGAACAATTATAACAATATAACAATCCAACCATAAAACCAAAGCTCAAAATATGCCCATACAAATTATACTAATTTATATTCATCAAGTTCAGCACTTGAACACACCAAATTTCTATCGCCATAACCATTATCAATCTTACTTACAGCAGTCCAAAATTTGTTATAAGCAATCCATTTTAAAGGATAAGCGGCTTTTTGTCTGGTATAAGGATGTTTCCATTCGTAAACAGCAACATCTTCGGCTGAATGAGGTGCATTTTTTAAAACATTGTCTTCAGCATCAGCTTTACCTCTTTTAATATCTTCAATTTCTTCACGAATTGCAAGCATTGTTTCAATAAAACGATTAATTTCCTGCAATGATTCACTTTCGGTTGGTTCAACCATAAGTGTTTCGTGAACAGGGAATGATAATGTTGGTGCATGATAACCATAATCCATTAAACGACGGGCAATATCACCTGTTTCAATACCATACTCATGTTTAAAATTTCTGCAGTCTAAAATCATTTCATGAGCACATCTGCCTTGCTCTCCCGTATAAAGAACACCATAAGCCTCTTGTAATGATGATGCAATATAATTTGCATTTAGAATAGCCATTTTGGTAACTTCAGTTAAACCATCGCCACCCAACATCTTAACATAAGCATGAGATATTGGCAATAATCCTGCACTACCATATTGTGCCGATGAAACAGCAGTAACACCATGCTTACCGCCTGTATTGGCAACTGGATGAGTTGGTAAATACTCAACTAATTTTTCGTTTACACAGATTGGTCCAACTCCCGGTCCACCACCACCATGAGGACTTGAAAATGTTTTATGTAAGTTTAAATGACAAACATCAACACCAATAAAACCAGGACTTGTTAATCCTATTTGTGCATTCATATTTGCACCATCCATATAAACTAATCCGCCATTTTTGTGAGTAATCTCAACTATCTCTTTTATGGCACTCTCAAACACACCGTGTGTTGACGGATAAGTAACCATAAATGCACTTAAATTATCTTTATGTTGCTCGGCTTTATTTTTAAAATCATCTAAATTGATATTCCCTTTTTCATCGCAATCAACAATAACAACCTCAGCACCTGACATAACAGCACTTGCAGGATTTGTTCCATGAGCTGACGAAGGTATTAAAACAACATTACGATGTGTGTCGCCATGACTTAAATGATATTGTCTGATTACCATTAAACCGGCGTACTCACCGGCTGCACCTGAATTTGGCTGAAATGATATGCCTGAAAAGCCTGTTATTGTACATAAATCTTTTCCTAACTCTTCAATCAACTCTTTATAGCCTAATGCCTGATTTTCAGGTACAAAAGGATGAATGCCGCCAAACTCAACCCAACTAATTGGTAACATTGCAGTTGCAGGATTTAATTTCATTGTGCATGAGCCTAAGGGCATCATTGAGTGAGTTAATGAGATGTCTTTTCTTTCTAATTTTTTAATATATCTCATCATTTCTGTCTCTGAATGAAATGTATTAAAAATATTGTCTTCTAAAAATGCGGATTTTCTTGCATATTTTTTATCAAAATAAACACTGTAGTTAATATCATTAATCTTAACAAAAGATTTATTTATTGCAAGAGCAAAAACTTCAATAATTAAATTAATATCATCAACATTAGTTGTTTCATCAACACTGATACCTATTGTTTTATCATCAATATAATTAAAATTAATCTCTCTCTCAAGAGCTAACTTCTCAATATCTTTTGAAGAAATATTACCCGGCAATTTAATCTGAATAGTATCAAAATAATTTTCAATTTCTTGTTTATAGCCTAATTTCGATAACTCATTAGATAATATTCCTGCACAAGAATTAATATGGTTAGCAATGCGTTTTAATCCGTCTTTACCATGATAAGAAACATATAAACCAGCCATAGTAGCCATTAACGCTTGAGAAGTACAAATATTTGAAGTTGCTTTTTCTCTTTTAATATGTTGTTCACGAGTTTGTAAAGCCATACGCAAAGCCTGCTTGCCATGAGCATCAACAGAAATTCCTATGATACGACCGGGCATGTTTCTAACATATTTTTGTCGTGTAGCAAAATAACCTGCATGAGGTCCGCCATAAGCCATTGGAAGACCGAGACGTTGAGTATTACCAACAACAATATCAGCACCCCATTCGGCAGGTGGTGTTAACATTACCAAACTCATAATATCTGCAACAACTGTTACAAGACTATCATTTTCGTGTGCTTTTGCAGTAAAATCGGCATAGTCATTTATCTCGCCATTAGCTGCAGGATATTGAACAATTGCACCAAATACTTTATCATCAAATGTAAACTCTTTAAAATCACCAATAATCAATTCAACGCCAAAAGGATTTGAACGAGTTTTTAAAACATCTATATTTTGAGGAAAGATATTTTTATCAACAAAAAGCTTATTCCCGTTATTTTTCACAAACGAACGAGCTCTTTTTCTATACATCATGAGCATAGCTTCTGCAACCGACGTTCCCTCGTCTAATAACGATGAGTTGGCAATTTCCATTCCTGTCAATTCCATAATGGCAGTTTGAAAATTTAATAATGCTTCTAACCTACCCTGTGATATCTCTGCCTGATAAGGTGTATAGGAAGTGTACCAACTTGGATTTTCAAGCACATTACGCAAAATTACCGAAGGTGTAATAGTGTCGTAATATCCCAAGCCAATATAAGTCTTAAACAACTTATTTTTTGCAGCAATCTTTTTAATTTTTTTAAGATATTCATATTCGCTTATCCCTTCAGGTAAATCCAACGGTTTATCAAAACGAATTGATGCAGGTATTGTTTGATCAATTAACTCATCAACTGATGCAAGGCCTATCTTTTTTAACATCTCGTCAACATCTTGAACTCGTGGTCCGTTATGACGATGATAAAATTTTTCTGTTGTCATTTATGTATATATTTTTTATTATATTAGCAATTAATTTTATATAATTTTTAGCAAGATTATCAATTTTTAATAATATAATCAAAAATATAATTATGTTTGATAACAAAAATTTCATTATTAAATTTTTTCTTAATAGTTTTTTCACTAATTTTAAAGTTCAATAAAGCTCATATAAACTTAATTAAACAAATAATGGGCTTACACAATTTATTTTAATTTTTCAATATGGAATTAAAAATTCTGATTTATAATACTTACTTAATATTTTTATTTTTATAAATTTATACACATGAAACATTTAATATCTTTATTATCAATATTTTTTATACTTAGTGCTTGTC
>JAUVJB010000315.1 GCA_030592465.1 Bacteroidota bacterium
GTTATATTTTGTACTTCGGCAAGCTCAGTAGAGCCGTAATATAATTTGCTTGCCCCGTGAAATTGTTTACCAAGTGAAATGCGAAGCATATTTCACAATTGCGAAGCAATATTTCATGGGGTCATTTAGCTTAGCTGTCATTTGGCTTTGCCGTCATTAGTTGTTTATTGACAATTTAATGACTATCAATGACAATTAATGTCCGCCAGCTGGCGGATAAAATTATAATTGTTTTATAGTATATAAATTAGCTCAAATTATTACGAAGCAGAGTATAGAAAGGCAATGTCTTGTCTCTACTACTCTAATTTTTTATTTTAATTAAATCTGAAGTTAATACCCGAAAAAACAGCAAATGAATAAGGGTAAACAGAGTTAAATTTATTAATTGACGTTACTGAGTACTTAAATGTTGGTTCTAAGCTAAATGAAAAATTTTTAAACAAGGGATATTCAAAATTTACACCAAACATTCCCGAATAAATAATTGAATTAATATCTTTTGTCTCGCCGGCATCATGTTTGACATCATCAGTTTTAACAGTAACATTATTACCAACTAAAAAATTAGTATTTATACCGCCAAGAACGTTAATATCAATCTTTTTGTCTATAATTTTATATTTTACAATTGCAGGTATTTCAATATAATTAAAATTTTGTATTATATCAGAATGAATTGGCTTATCATTTAGTAAATTATTAGGGTCTTGCCTATCTAAAATAGATGATACAGGATTAGATGATGTGGTTTGAATAACATTACCTACTGTTGTGTTAAATAAATATTCATCTGATGGCTTGCCATACATTGGTGCAGAGGAAATCATAGCATCTTTAGTTACTTGTCCTGTTTCTGAATAATAAATTCCTGTCTGAAATTTTAATCTGTCACTTACTTGATATTTCATGTTTGCTCCCACCGCAAAAGCAGTTATCGGCTCTTCTTTATTATAATTATTTGAATTTGCACTTGCCTCATAAACTGCATCAACTTTTTTAGCGTCTCTAAAGGCATAAACAGGTGAAAATTGCCCTTCGACAGACCAATGCGATTTTTTCTTTTTCTCAACTTCAATGTTTAGCATTGGCACTTCCCTCAAAGCATAAACTAAATCTTTTTCTGATTTTGATTGTGTATCTATTTTATCTGCATTTAATAATTGTAATTTTTTATATATTATTTTATCGCTATCAGCATTTTTTGTAAGTGATTTATTATTATTTTCTCTTACATCATTTTTGTTACTATTTGCTAATAATTTCTTTTGATTAACTGTTTTTTTGTCTTTTTCATTATTGTTGATTTCAGAAGATTTTTCGTCTGTATTTGACAATAATACATTGTTTTGGCTCTTGTTTTGGAATGTTAAATCGTTTTGTTGTTGAGTATTGAAGTCTTTAATAACTTTTTTATCAATATTCAAAGATTTCTTATTTGAATTGATATTCTTTTTTACTTCTTTTATTTCTAAATTTTCGTTATTTATTTCAGCTTGAGAAAATTTTCTTTTTTCTAACGAAAATAAATCAGGAAAAAAATAACCGGCAGCAAAAGTAAATATCATAATAATTGATGCAGCAATATTTCTGAAAAGAATACGATTTTTCTTCCTTTTATTATATAACAAATCGTCTTTAATGTTATCCCAAACATAATTAGGAACATCATGTTCATCGTCAAATAAAACATCATGAAACAATTTGTCAATATTTTTTCTGTCTTCAATCATTTAATAGATTTTATCTTACTATCTGTTCTATAATATTTATTAAGTTTATCTTGTAAAATTTTTCTTGCCCTTGATAAATTTGATTTTGAGGTACCAATTGATATACCTGCCATTTCACTAATTTCTTTATGCGAATATCCTTCAATTGCATAGGAAACAAACACCATTCGGTATTTAGGTGAGAGTTCTTGAATTAATTTCAATAAATCTTTTGAAGTAATATTACTGATAATATCATCGTAACTAAAATCTGCTGAATATTTATTAATATCGTCAACTGTATGTAATAAATTCTGCTTACGATATTTATCTAATGCAGTATTAATCATAATTCTACGTACCCAACCTTCAAAAGAACCCTTAAATTTAAACCTGTTAATTTTTTCAAATACTTTAATAAAACCTTCGTGTAAAACATCTTCAGCCTCAGTATAATCTTTCGCGTAACGTAAACACACAGCAAACATTTTTTCCGAAAATAGTTTATATAACTTTTCCTGATATTTAATGTTACCTGCAATACATCCCTTTATTATTTTGTCGATTCCTTCCAAATTTATTTTACACGACATTTTTTATTCTATTATATAGATGTAATTTTTTCAATTTTGGTTGCTTTTAGTTTAAAACTAAATAAAAATAATTCTTAAAGCAACCTTTTAAGACTTCTATTCATCTTATAATTGTAAAATTCTTATTTGTGTTTGCGCGAAAACAATGTAATAGATTTTCCAAATCTTGAAGATTTTGAAAATCTTTATGATAATTTATTTTATTAACAAAATTATAATTATTTTTAATTTAAAACTACAAAATTATGAA
>JAUVJB010000077.1 GCA_030592465.1 Bacteroidota bacterium
CATGCTCGCTCTTTCGGATTTGCAATCCGAAAGAGCTGGTGTAGAAAAACTTTTCCAAAGTTTGAAACTTTGGAAAAGTTGAATAAAACGTTGAAAAGTCCGCCAGCTTTCGGACGTTTTTAAGTATTTTTATACAGAACCTACACATGACTTAAAATTAATAATGTCGTTTTTAAAATCTTCAATAAAAAAAAACAATAAAACCTATTGGGAACATCTCGAAGATTTGCGATGGTTATTAATTCGCGTGTTTCTCATAATAATAATATTTTCAATTGTTGCATTTTTAAATAAAGATTTTATTTTTAATAAAATCTTTCTGGCTCCAAAAGAATCATGGTTTTTCACTAATCATTTATTATGTAATTTATCAAAAATACTATCATTACCTGCATTGTGTATTAATAATTCATATCTTAAAATAATAAACATAAATCTTTCAGGACAGTTCCATACACATATCTATATTTCATTTTTTTGTGGGCTAATAATTGCTTCACCATATATTTTTCTGGAAATATGGAATTTTATTAAACCTGCACTAAACAAAAAAGAAAAAATGAATTCAAAAGGTGCTGTAATGGTATGTACAATACTTTTTTTAATCGGTATTTTGTTTAGTTATTTTATTATTGTCCCTCTCACATTAAACTTTCTCGGCAATTATCATGTAAGCAATCTTGTTGAAAACAATATATCGTTAAACTCTTACATAAACACAATAATATCAGTAACACTGTCGATTGGAATTGTATTTGAAACACCTGTTTTGATATTTTTTTTAACTAAAGTTGGGATTTTAACACCTCAACTAATGCGAAAAGGCAGAAAAATTATAATTGTCATACTTCTAATCATTTCTGCAATAATCACTCCACCTGACGCTTTTAGTCAGATACTTGTATGTATCCCCTTAATTATTCTTTATGAAATTAGTATTAATGTTTCAAAAAAAGTTTACAAAAAGTTAAAAAATTCGTAACTTGTAGAAATATAATATACTTTTTCATTAACCTATTTTATCATGATAAAAGCTAAAATTAATTTATTGATATTGATGTTTCTGTTAATGTTTGTTACGACTTGTAACTCTCAAAACACACAAATAAATTCAATAGACAGACAGCCTGCCGTATCCGGGCAATTTTATCAGCGCAATAACGACGAATTAAAATCAACGCTTAAACAACTATTCTCAGAAGCTATTCCAAACCAAGGCACAAAAAATGTATTAGCAATAATTTCGCCTCATGCAGGCTATGTTTTTTCGGGCGAAGTAGCTGCTACAAGTTTTAACCAAATTGATATTGCAAAAGACTATGAAAATATTTTTATTTTAGGTCCAAGTCATAAAGTGGCTTTGCGTGGAGCATCAATTTACAGCATTGGTAATTATATTACACCTCTTGGCACAGTTAAGGTAAATACCAAATTAGCAGAAAAACTTATTAAACAGTATAGCTTTTTCAATTTCAACAAAGCTGTGCATCGGTATGAACACAGTATTGAGGTGCAACTGCCTTTTTTGCAATACATTATGCGAAGAGAATACAAAATTGTGCCGATTGTAATTGGCTCACAAGACCAAAAAACTCTTAAAAAAATTGCGAATGCTTTATCACCTTATTTTAACTCAAAAAATCTTTTTATCATAAGCACTGATTTTTCTCACTATCCAAGTTACGATGATGCTGTAACGAATGATAAACGAACAGTTAATGCCATAAAAACTAATTCTACAGATAGCCTAATTAACACTTTGCAGTCAAATGCCGAAAGAAACACTCCAAATTTAGTAACAAGTCTTTGTGGTTCGGCACCTGTTCATACACTATTATACATGACAGAAAACAACCCTAATATTTCAATCACTCCAATACAATATAAAAACTCGGGGGACACAAAATATGGAGATAAAAACAAAGTTGTGGGATATAGCTCAATAATTTTTTCAATAAATAAAAATAAAGCAATGGAAAACAATGAATTTAAACTAAGCGAAAAAGATAAAAAAGATTTACTGCATATTGCTCGATTAACTATTGAACAATATATAAACTATAACAAAATTCCCGAAATTGATACTACAAATTTCTCAAAAACACTAATGATAAACTGTGGAGCTTTTGTTACATTAACCAAAAATGGTGATCTAAGAGGATGTATCGGAAGATTTGATGCTGATGAACCTCTTTATAAAGTTGTGCAAGCAATGGCTATCTCATCATCAACACAAGACTATCGTTTTAGTAAAGTAACCCCAAAAGAAGTTAATAATTTAAAAATTGGAATATCTGTTTTAAGTCCTATGAAAAAAATTAAATCAATTGATGAGATTGAATTAGGCAAACATGGCATTTACATTAAAAAAGGTTATGCCTCAGGTACTTTTTTGCCACAAGTGGCTAACGAAACAAACTGGACTAAAGAAGAATTTCTCGGACATTGTGCTCGCGACAAAGCCGGTATTGGGTGGGACGGCTGGAAAGATGCTGATATTTATATTTATGGAGCTGTTGTTTTTAAGGAGAAGAAATGATAAATAGTGTCTGAAAGAAAACTCAATATTTGTCGTCATTGCGAGGGAGGAAATTCAAAGAATCGGGAAAGCATTGTGTAAATCAATGGATTGCTTCGGTCGTTCCTCCCTCGCAATGACGAGCTATTCAATTCGTCATTGCGATCCGCCAGCTGGCGGAGAAGCAATCTGTATATCAGAAAATAGCTTTTTTTCACTCTTTCGGATTTGTAATCCGAAAGAGCAGTGTCATAATTTAATTTTGGAGAACAAAAAAAATGAATTCTTCATATTATTTATTAACTATTAGTATTATTGTTTTTAGTGCTTATTTATTTTCGTTTATTCTATCGAAAATAAGCATTATTAAAAAAACTACGCATAAAAAAATATGGAACTTATTATTACTAATTACTTTTCTTGTTTCTGCTACACTTGGAATTATTCTAATTATTCAAATTAACTACAAATTAAATCTCCCTCTTTTAGACAAAATATTAATATGGCATGTAAATTTTAGCATTGCTATGGCAATTATTGCAATATTTCATTTGTCGTATCATTTAAAATATTTTCAAAACATATTTAAAACAAATAACACAAAATCATCAAGTTTTAAGAAAACCGGATTTCAAGAAAAAACTATTAAAAACGATGCAACAACCGTAAAAACAATTGATAAAAGATTACGACTTTCTGTAATAACATTAGGGCTTACAAGTATTGTTACTCAAATAATATTGTTGCGGGAATTCTTGTCATTTTTTTATGGAAATGAATTAGTTATTGGCATAATATTAGCTAACTGGATGCTAATAACAGGATTTGGTGCATTTTTGGGTAAAAATATCAATAAAGTAACCAGCAAACCAAGGCTCATCATCATTTTACAAATTTTATTAGGAATAATACCTTTTATTACGGTTTTCAGTATATATTTTTTAAGAAACATCATTTTTACCGTTGGCAGCATGATTGGTATTATTCAAATTCTTTATACCTCGTTTGTCTTCTTATTACCTTTTTGTTTAATATCCGGCTTTTCATTTACACTACTAACTCACTTTATTTCAAGTAATTACAAAACAAACTTTATCAGTAAAATTTATTCTCTCGAAGCAATGGGAAGCATTATAGGCGGCTTAATTTTTAATGTTTTTTTGATTTTTTATTTTAAAACGTTCTCGAGTTTATTATTAATAATGATTATTAATTTTATCGCTGCTTTCTTACTTTCATTAAAATACAAAATAAAATTTACCAGGTATCTAATAATAATTTTATCAATATTTTTTATTACTATCAGTTTTCATTTTAATTTAGATTATCTCACAAAGTCGCGTCAGTATATTAATCAAAAACTTATTTTTCAAAAAGATACACCTTATGGAAATTTGGCTATTACTTCACAGGGCGAACAAAAAAATTTCTATGAAAATAATGTCCTGCTTTTCTCAACAAATGACATGGTAACAAATGAGGAAACTGCACATTATGCGATTATACAGCATAAAAACCCAAAAAATATTTTACTCATATCAGGAGGTATTTCCGGTATTATAGGAGAAATTTTAAAATATGATGTAAAAAATATCGATTATGTTGAAATAAATAAATGGATAACAAAAATCGGAGAAAAATATGACAGCTCATTAAAAAATAAAAAAGTAAATATTATTAATGAAGATGCTCGTTTATACATTAAAAATACTTTAAAAAAATATGATGTGGTAATAATAAATTTACCTGAACCTACTACAGCTCAAATAAACAGATTTTATACTGCTGAATTTCTTACAGAGTTAAAAAAACGATTAAATAAAAACGCAGTTATATCAATCAGTTTAATGTCAACGGTAAATTACATCAGCGACGAGGCGCGACAAATTAACTCGGTATTATACAAAACATTACAACAATCGTTTAAAAATATTATTATTATCCCGGGCGGAAAAAATTATTATATTGCTTCCGATAACAAATTAAGTCTAAACATAGCCGAATTAATCGAAAAAAAAAGCATTAATAATGAATATGTAAATCAATATTATATAGACGATGAGTTGTTAAAACAAAGAAGCGATTATATTTTAAAAAACTTAAATAAAGATGCAGCAATAAACAAAGATTTCACACCTATTTCATATTATAATCAGTTATTATACTGGTTAAGTTACTTTAAATCAGATTTTAAAATATTTGCAGTTATTATTCTGTTGTTATTAATTTTAATTGTTGCAAACTTAAACATTATAAATCTCGGTTTATTTTCAGCAGGATTTGCCGGTTCGTCAATTGAGATAATATTATTAATCTCGTTCCAGATTATCTATGGATATGTTTTTCAGATGACAGGTATTATCATCACTATTTTTATGATAGGTCTAACTATCGGTTCTTTTTATACACATAAGTTTTTACATAAAGCTACTATTATTAATTATACAAAAATTTTGTTCATAATCGGCTTATATTCTTTACTGCTGCCAATTATTTTGTTAATGATGAAATCAAACATACTTAATCCGATATTCACACATATTACCTTTGGAATATTAACTCTAATTATCTCAATATTAACAGGTATAGAATTTTCACTTGCATCAAAAATACAAACAGGAAATACAGCATTAGTAACTGCAAAAATATATAGTGCCGATTTACTCGGTTCGGCAATAGGTGCTTTAGTTGTTACAACCTATATGATACCACTTTTGGGGATTGTTAAAGCAAGCATTATCATTGGGTTATTTAACTTATTAATTGGGATAATTATTTTGATAAGAAAACATAATAGAACGCAGATGACGCAGATTTAATAATTAAAATAAATGTTCATATATGTATGGAATTCCCCCTTAGAAAAGGGGGTTAGGGGGATTGAAAAAAATCCCTGTCATAATATAAAGAACCTAATTATGCAAAACAAATCAAATTACAATAAAAAACTTAAACATTATTCAAGAGAGTTGCGAAAAAATTCAACAAAAGGAGAAATAATCATATGGGAAAAATTATTGCGAAGCAAAAAATTTTATGGCTATCAATTTAACCGACAATATGCTATTGGCAACTATATTGCTGATTTCATTTGTAGAAAACTAAAATTAGTAATAGAAATTGACGGATATTCACATAATTTTACAATTGAAAGAGATATCGCAAAAGATGAATATCTAAAAAATTTAGGATATACTGTTATACGATTTAAAGAAACTGAAATATACAAAGACATGAATAATGTTATTAGGACATTAGAAAAACATTACAATGAATTTACCAATCAATCCCCCTAACCCCCTTTTCTAAGGGGGAATATTCCCTCTTGGTAAAGAAGATTAAGGAGATTGTAACTCTTAAATATTAAAAAGATGACAGATAAAAAAGACAAAATCAGCAAACGGGATTTTATAAAATACAGCGCTTTAGGATTAGGCGGACTTATGATTGGCATGAATTCCAAACTATTTGCAAAAGATATTAATAATAAATTAAAAATCAATCTCGACGACGAACTTTGGAAATGGAGCAAAGAAGCATCGTTTTATACAAAGACTCCACGCGGAGTAAAATGCCTTATCTGTCCAAACGAATGTAACATAAAACTCAATGAGACAGGCGATTGCAGAAATAGAGTTAACATAAAAGGTAAATTATACAGCATTGCTTATGGTAACCCGTGTGCCGTTCACGTTGACCCGATTGAAAAGAAACCCTTGTTTCATTTTCGCCCGTTAAGCAGAGCTTATTCAATAGCTACTGCAGGTTGTAATTTGGTTTGTTTAAATTGCCAAAACTGGACAATATCGCAAACCAGTCCGAAAAAAACTCAGAATTATGACTTAATGCCTCCTAAAGTTGTTGAACAAGCCATTAAAAATAATTGCAAATCAATTGCTTACACATATTCAGAACCTATTACTTTTTATGAATACGTTTATGATACTGCAAAATTGGCAAGACAAAAAGGTATAAAAAACGTTTTTGTATCAGCAGGTTACATAAATGAAAAACCTTTACGCCATATCTCAAAATATCTCGATGCCGCAAACATTGATTTAAAAAGTTTTGATAATGATATTTACATGAAACTTAATGCAGCTACATTACAACCGATATTGAATACTCTTAAAATATTAAAACAAGAAAATGTATGGCTTGAAATAACAAATCTTGTAATTCCAAGTTGGACAGATAATTTTGATATGATAAAAAGAATGTGCGATTGGCTTTACAAAAATAATTTTGCTGATACACCCTTACATTTTAGTCGTTTCCATCCAATGTATAAACTAACACGATTGCCTTCTACACCTGTTGCCACACTTGAAAAAGCAAGAGAAATTGCATTAAATGCAGGTATTGAATATGTGTATATAGGTAATGTGCCGGGAAATAAAGCTCAAAACACCTATTGCCATAAATGTAAAAAAATTATTGTTGAACGAAAAGGTTATAGAATATTAAACAAGCATATTAAAAACGGCAAATGTGAATTTTGTGGAGCAACTATACCGGGGGTTTGGGAATAAACAAAAAAGTTTAAAACCACCCAAATTTAAAACCAAGGAACACTCCTGCTCCGGAAAAATCGTTATTTTTGTATTCTCCAAAATCAACACCCTGAAAAATCTTATAATTACCACCAATCGACATTCTGAAAAATCTTGTAATATTTGCTTCAATCTCAATTATCGGATTTATAACAAACACAGGATCATCAATTTTGGTATAGTCGTTTTTTAGAGATAAATTCCCCCAACCAAACTGACAATTGACTACAGGATGAATAGCTTTATTCCCTTTAATAATAACACCGGTACATATACCACCAAAACCAAAATCAATACTACTCCCCTGTAAAGAATGTCCGCCAATCTGTTGCATTAACACAGCATCATCTAAATTTGGTTCTATATTATTAGTCAAACCATATCCAAATCCACCGATGAAAAACATTTTATTCAACAATACTGCACCTCCACCTCCCATCATGTGTGCAAATTCTCCACTAACTTTGGTAAGCATCATGCTTGGTCCGCCAAATCCGCTAACATTATAATTATTACCAAACAATGTCTTGTAACCATCTTCTTGTGCTTTGGCTCCCAATGCGATTAATACAACAAAAAAAACAATTAACTTTTTCATATTCTTCAATTTTAATTACCTTAAATAAATTATAAGTAGTCATATAACTTTATGAACTTTAAACTTTATACTTTTAACTTTTTTCTTTTTTCTTCTCTATCCTATCCCAATATAATTTTTCAGATTATTGACATATTCTTCGAAAGCCTTAATTCCATTTTTTGTAATTTTACAGACAGTTTTTGGCTTTTTACCTTTAAAAAACTTATTTACAGTAATATAATCGGCTTCAGAAAGTTTATCAATTTGTACACTTAAATTCCCTGAAGTAGCTCCTGTCTTTTCTTTTATATATGTAAAATCAGCATCTTTTACATTAATAAGCAAAGAAATAACAGCTAATCGCAATTGGGAGTGTAATATTGGATTTAACTTTCTATACATCTTTTCTTTCTTTATATTTTAGAATATAACCGGGAATTAAATACCCAAAAGCAACAATTACAGGAATTGATAACAATTGGTTTTCAGGACTTAAACAAAATGTAACAATTGAAGCTATCCACATAAAAATTCCACCAAAAATTAAAGGTTTAAATTTAATAATAACTCCTGATAAAAATGTTGCATTAGCAGACATTATAAATACAATAGGTGTGATTTGATAATTAATTTTACTCATAAAAAGAGCAATAATAAAATAACTAATTAAAAAAGCAAACCATATTAGGATATACACTTTCTCAAAATGTGAAGTAACTTTGTCTCGTTTACTTTGCATAAACCCATGTATCATTGATAAAATAATACCTACAAAAATAACAGACCATCCAATATAAGGATGTTCGAAATTAGTGAATTTGAGCAAAATATAATGCCCTAAACTACCGGCTATTACAATCCATGCCCAAAGTAAAAAATAGAAACTGCCATCTTTAATGTTTCCTTTAGCTGTGTTAATCATGTCATCAATTAACTTGATACTCTCTACCGGATTAAAATTTTTTTCGTTGTTTTTCATTTTTTTTTAATTTAATTTATAAACATGGTGCAAATATAAAGTAGTTTATATTATAAACCAAACAATTTTATAAAAAACTTAGCTGTTTAAATTTAAATGGTTAGACAACAGTATTTTAAGTAAAATAATTTTATTGTTAAATTATTTAGAATAATATAAAAAATTAAGGCGATTTACTCAAAACGAGAGACATATGCTGTTTTAATTCTTTCTAAAGCTTTTAATACAATTGAGCGAGGGCAAGCAATATTCATGCGCATAAATCCTTCTCCACCTTTACCAAAAGTATTACCAAGGTTTAATCCTACTTTTGCCTCTTTCACAAAAAAGTTAGTTAACTCATCATCAGTTAAATTTAAATCACGGCAATCGAGCCAAATCAAATAAGTTGCTTCAGGCTTAATAACTTTAATTCTTGGCATTTTACCACTTATAAAATCATACACAAATTTTACATTATTTTGAACATAATCAATTAGTTGCTCTAACCATTCTTCTCCTGAACTATATGCAGCTTTTAAACTCTCTAAACCAAAAATATTACCAAAACCAATATGAATTGTATCTAAAATATTATTATACTTTGACAATAAATCATTACTTGAGCTTATTACAACAGAGGTTGATAAACCTGCAATATTAAATGTTTTGCTTGGTGCAATTAAAGTAAGCGTTCTGTCAGAAATTTGCTTTGATATTGACGCAACAGGAGTATGTTTGTTGTTTTTTAATATAAGGTCAGAATGTATCTCATCTGAAATAATAACAACATTTTTTTTGACACACATCTCCCCTATCTTTTGCAACTCTTGTTTTGTCCAAACTCTGCCAACAGGATTATGAGGGCTGCATAAAATAAGCATTTTAGCATTATCATTAATTTTTTTCTCTAAATCATCAAAATCAATACTATACTTACCGTCTTTTAATAAAAGCTGATTATTAACTAATTCTCTGCCCATATTTTTAATACTGGTAAAGAACGGAAAATAAACAGGAGTTTGAACAATAATTTTATCACCGGGATTTGTAAAAGCCATAACCGACATTGTTACTGCCGATACCACACCCGGACTTGATGATATCCATTCTTTTTTAATATCCCAATTATGCCTTTTTTTTACCCAATTAATTATTGATTGAAAATAAGATTCTGATTTCAAAGTATAACCATAAATTTTATGTTGAGCTCTTTTAATAATGGCTTCGGTAACGCAGGGAGGCACATCAAAATCCATATCAGCTACCCACATTGGTATTACATCATTTGTTACGAAAAATTGCTCCCTTAAATCATATTTTATGCAATTTGTTCCTTCTCGGTCAACAATTTTATCAAAATTAAATTTCATATTTAAACAATTAGTAATTGAGACTAGTCCGAAAACCATCCGTCAGCAGTCGGACAATTTTTAGCCGCTTAGCGGTCCGCCAGCTGGCGGATTAACCGCTTAGCGGTTTTTCGGAGCGGACTCGTAATTTAAAACCCCGAAATGTTGTCTCATAAGACAAGTATCAATTATCAAAAAATTCATCAAGTACTTTTAAATCTTTATCAGACAGTTCTTTTCTGCTTTTCATTAGCTCTGTAATAATAGTCATTTTTGCAGCAGATTCTAAAACTTCAATCCTGTTAAATGCCTGTAAAAGATTTTCACCAAGTGCAATAACTCCGTGATTTTCCATTAATATTACATTTGTGTTAATACTCTTGTCAGAAACCTTTTTTGCCAATTCTTCAGAGCCCATTAAAGCGTAAGGTGCAGTAACAATATTCCCGATTATTGCTCTGATTTCACCGGTAAGTTTATTGTTGATTTTTTTTTGCATTGCCGCAAAACTTGTCGCAAAGGTTGAGTGTGCATGAATAATTGCTTTCACATCTTTGCGTTTTTTATAAATTGAGAGATGCATTCCTGTTTCCATGCTTAATTTAAACTTAGGTGTTAAATTTACTCCATCAATAGTTACTATCCCTATTTGATTAGTTTTCAAAACAGCTTTATCTAATTGGGAAGGTGTAATCAATATTGTGTTATTGTCTACTTTAAGACTAATATTGCCTCCAAGACAAGTTGTAAGTTTCTGAGCATAAAGACGCCTCATAAAATAGGCTACTTCTTTTTTCTTATTTTTATTTGACATTTTTTTAATCATTTATTTAAAAATCTGTAACTAATCAGTGATAATTTTAACTTTACAAAAAAGCCACAGATTCACAGATTATATAAAACTGAAAATATACTAAAAATTATTTTTCAAATCTATCCTAATATTTGATAATTATTATCCATTTAAAATCTGTGAATCTGTGGCAATTATTAGTTTATATGACATTGATTAGTTACAAAAATCTTTTTAATTTCCTCAACACTTGGTTTAATAATCCCTTTTTCAGTAATGATTCCGGTAATAAAATCTGCAGGAGTAACATCAAAAGCAGGATTTATAGCATTTGAACCCGGAGAACAAACAAGAATTTTTTCAATATCGCCATTTTTTGACAGTCCTGTTTGGTATAAGACTTCATTTTCATCTCTTTGTTCAATAACAATATCATTACCCGTTTTACAATCTAAATCGAAAGTAGAACAAGGAGCAGCAACATAAAAAGGCACATTAAACTCGCGTGCTACAATTGCTTTTTCAAAAGTACCAATTTTGTTAGCCACATCACCATTTGCAGCAATCCTGTCAGCACCAACAATCATCATATCAACCTTGCCTTTCGACATTAAATAAGCACCTGCGTTATCGGGCAAAATTGCATGAGGAATATTTTCATTTTTCAACTCCCATGCAGTAAGCCTTGCACCTTGACTTCTTGGACGAGTCTCGTCAACATAAACAAAAACTTTTTTACCTTCATTATTCGCAACATAAATAGGAGATAGGGCACTGCCATAATCAACAAAGCCAAGCCATCCGGCATTACAGTGTGTTTCAATATTATACCCGTCTTTAATCAACTCATTTCCAAACTCACCAATTTTTTTTGCATCTCTAACATTCTCATCTGCAATATCTTGTGCCGCCATTATGGCTTCTTGTTTTGAGATTTTAGCCGCTGCAAAAACTCTGTTTGTAGCATAAAATAAATTTCTCGCAGTAGGTCGTGTTGCTTCAATTTCCTTTTTTGCATTTTCAAGAAAATTAATATAATTTCTTTCAGGTGCTTCAATTATTGCCTGTGCCATAGCAAAACCTGCTGTTGCGCCTATTGCACCCGCACCTCTAACTATCATTATTTTTATTGCAACACAGCTCTCTTTATAATTTTTTGATTTATAAATTTGAAACTTAAAAGGTAATAAATTTTGTTCTATCAGATAAACTGTTTTACCTTGCATCCAAACAGTTAAGTAATGTTTATTGTTTACTTTCATTAAAAAAATTTTATAATAATCGACAATAACAAAAAAAA
>JAUVJB010000166.1 GCA_030592465.1 Bacteroidota bacterium
TATAAGTTAAAAGCCCTACTAATTTATTATTATCATCAACTACGGGAAGTTTTTCAATTTTATATTTATGAAGAATTTCTTCGGCTTTTTCTAAGTCAGTTTCTTGTGATGTTGTAATAACATTCTCATAAGTCATAACTTCTTTAACAGGACGTTTTAAATTGTGTTCAAATCGTAAATCTCTATTAGTAACAATTCCTATTAAAATATTAAGATCATCAACAACCGGAATTCCTCCAATTTTAAATTCTTTCATTATATTCAAGGCATCTCCAATAGTACCATCTTGTTTCATGGTAATAGGATTTATTATCATACCATTTTCAGCACGTTTAACAATTTTTACCTGCTGTGCTTGTTTTTGTATGCTCATATTTTTATGAATAACACCTATTCCACCTTCTCGTGCTATTGCAATTGCCAAATTTGATTCTGTTACGGTATCCATTGCAGCAGAAACTATTGGAGTATTTAATTTAATATTTCGTGTAAATACTGTTGAAATATCGACATTTCTTGGCAACACCTCTGAATAAGCGGGAATTAACGACACATCGTCAAATGTTAAACCTTCATACTGAATTTTATCTGTTACAAAAGACATATCTTTATTTTTTCAAATTAAAATTGTGGCAAATTACAAAAAAATAGCATACGATAAAGCAGTTTTTTTAATTTTTTTATACACTTATTGTCGCCTTTCATATTTACCCTGTGAAATAAAATTTTACTCTACAAAATTTTGCTTTGCCATAATGAAATATGCTTCGAATTTCATTTGGTAAACATTCCACAGGGTGAAGTTTGTAATTTTACTTTATCTGTTAATCGCCTGAAATTATATCCGTCAGCTGACGGAGGAAATTTAGGATATATAAAGATTTTTTTCTTAATTTACTCACAAAAATATTAATTTTCAAATGTGTTCCATAGAGAATTTCGCTTTGCTCAACCTTCAGAGCAGGCGTGAGATCGTTTTACTATGTTCAAATTTCCACTTTTTACTTTCCTCTTTCATTATATAATCACTCAAGTTATTTGCCAATCTTAAATCAAAATCTAAAATCTAAATTGTTAATTTCTATAATTTATTATAAATTTATATTTTTTATTTACATATAAAAGTTTGAATTGGACAGATATCAACAAATATTAACAAAATACTGGGGTTATCCTAATTTTAGACCTTTACAAGATGATGTGATAAAATCAATTGCACAAGGTAAAGATACTTTAGCCTTAATGCCAACCGGTGGTGGAAAATCAATTACATTTCAAGTACCTGCTCTTGCCGAGGAAGGATTATGCATTGTTGTTACTCCATTAATTGCTTTAATGAAAGACCAAGTTGAAAACTTAACAAAAAGAAATATTAAAGCTGTTGCCATTTATTCGGGAATGACTAAAATAGAAATTGATATTGCTCTGGATAATTGCATTTACGGCGATATTAAATTTTTATACTTATCGCCCGAACGATTAGGTACCGAGTTGTTTAAAACTCGTTTACAAAAAATGAAAGTCAATTTATTAGCTATTGACGAAGCACACTGCATTTCACAATGGGGATATGATTTTCGCCCTTCGTACTTAAAAATTGCTGAAATAAGAACTTTATTGCCAGACATACCTGTTTTAGCTTTAACAGCAACAGCAACGCCTGATGTAGTTGATGATATTCAAGAGCGACTAAAATTTAAAGAAAAAAATGCACTCAAAAAAAGTTTTGAAAGAAAAAACCTTATATATATTGTTAGAAAAGTTGAAGATAAACAAAAATATCTTCTCAAAATTCTTAACAGTATTAAAGGAACAGGCATTGTTTATGTACGAAACAGAAAAAAAACACGTGAGATATCATTATTTTTACAAAAAAATAAAATATCGTCAGATTACTATCATGCCGGGCTAAATAACGAAAGTCGGGATCGTAAACAAAATGCTTGGAAAACAGGTAGATGCAGAATTATTGTCTCAACAAATGCTTTTGGTATGGGTATAGATAAATCTGATGTCAGAGTTGTTGTTCATCTTGATTTACCTGACTCTATTGAGGCATATTTTCAAGAAGCAGGAAGAGCAGGAAGAGATGGTAAAAAAGCTTTTGCTGCAATTTTATACCACAAATCTGATAAAATAAAACTAGAACAAAGAATTACAAGGTCTTTCCCTGATATTCAACAAATTACTAAAACATATAACGCACTTGGCAATTATTTTCAAATAGCTATTGGCTCCGGTAAAAATCAAGTTCTCGATTTTAATTTGATAGATTTCTGCTCAACTTATAAATTCAATATTTTAATTGCTTTCAACAGCCTAAAAATACTTGAAAGAGAAGGCTACATTCAGCTTACCGATGAATTAGATAATCCTTCTAAAATTCATTTCCTGTATAATAAAGATAACTTGTATAAATTTCAAGTTGCAAATGCAAATTTTGACAGTTTTATAAAGCTATTACTTCGCTCTTATTCGGGTGTTTTTAATAATTTTGTTGCTATTGATGAAAGATTACTGGCAAAAAAATCAAATACTAATATTGAGACTATTTTTAAATATCTTCAAAACCTCAACAATCTTAAAGTAATAAAATATATTCCTCAAAAAAAGACACCTTTAATTATTTATACCGAAGAACGTTTAGAAGAAAAATCTTTATTTTTATCAAAAGAAAACTATTTGCAAAGAAAAAAAAGATTTACTCAAAGAATTAATGCAATGTTACAATATGCAGAGAGTGAAAATAAATGCAGAAGTCAATTACTTTTAACTTATTTTGGAGAAAAAAATGCTTACCGATGTGGGAAATGCGATGTTTGCCAAAGACGTAACGAACTTGATTTAAATAAATATGAATTTGATTTAATTTTAGATGAGATAAAAAAAATCTTAAAAGAACAAACAGCGACTGTCGAATTTTTAGTCGATAATATTTCATATAAAAAAGAAGATAAAACCCTTAAAGTTATTCAATGGCTACTCGATAATGACAAGATAAAATATACTGACAATAATAAATTGACTTGGAATTAGATAAAGTTTGAGGTTTAAAGTTTAATGTTTAAAGTTTGATGTTTGATGTTTATTAGGTAATTGTTATTACTTTTGCAAAAATTACTTTAACTTTTATGGGAGAGAATATTGAAAATATTGTTTATTCGAAAAACATACTTGAATTTGTTACTGTGGCAAATGAATATTGCACATTTGTTGAAAAAGGCTATGAAGTAAGTCAAAAAGATTTTTTCGATAAAATACAAAAATTATTACCCTTACTATACTTAAAAGCAGCATTATTGCCTGAGCTTAAAGCAATTAACACTGAAGGCTCTGAAAAATTTGTAAGTCTCGAAGAATGGGAATTAATAAATAATATTACAACAACAATATTCGGCGACTTCAATTCTTTTAAAGAAGTTTATGACCCATTAATGCAGGAACATGAAAACTCAACTTCAGAAAGTATTGCTGAAAATATTGCTGATATTTATCAAGACCTAAAAGACTTTGTAAATTTATACAATGTTGGCTCATTAGAAATGATGAACGATGCAATTTATGAATGTAAACTTAATTTTAAAAAATATTGGGGACAACGTTTAGTAAATATTTTAAGACCTATTCATTCTATTTATTATGGCAATAAAAAGTTAAACGAAAACACTAAAACAAATTCTAAATAATAGAGTTATATACTGTAAATGGTCATAAGTTGCGTTTTTATTAATTTTTAATTATAATACCTAATATTCAAAATGGTTATATGGCTTTATGGTTAAATGGTTGAATGGTTGTTGGATAACAATTTAACAATCCGCCAGCTGGCGGACAATAAAACCATCTAACCATTATATATAGTAGTAATAAAATACTCAAAATGTGCCCGTGCTAAGTATATATTACGCAAAATATAATAACTCGTGGAACATTTCACAACAATTTGAGAATATAGACAGCAATGAATAACACATATCAAAGTACAATAACTAAAGAAGAAATAGCAGAGTTGCCATTAATAAAATTTACCGGCGAGATAATTGTAATTGACAATAAAGAAAAATTAGATAAAATAATTCCTTTTTTAAAAAATGAAAAAATATTGGGTTTTGATACTGAAACACGACCGGCTTTTAAAAAAGGTCTAATATACAACGTTGCACTTCTTCAATTATCTTCAAATGAAAAAGCTTACCTATTCAGATTAAACAAAATTGGTTTGCCTAATTCTTTAAAAGAAATTCTAAATGATGAAAATATTCTCAAAGTTGGAATTGCAATAAGAGATGATATCAGAATTCTTCAAAAACTAAATTACTTTGAGCCAAACGCATTTATTGGTTTACAGAAATTCGTCAAACAATTTAATATTGAAAATAATGGCATGAAAAAATTAGTAGCTATAGTACTAAAGTCTCGAATTTCAAAATCGCAACAATTATCAAATTGGGGAAATGAGACATTAACACAAGCCCAACTTGATTATGCTGCTACCGATGCATGGGTTTGTTATAAAATTTATGAGGTTTTAAATCATATCTGAAATAAAACTCTGTAATCTAATCTATTATTGAAATTGCAAAATAAGAACCATTTTAATCCGTCAGCTCACGGATTGTTCAATTATTTAAATACAAGTAATATGGGGAATAACAATTTAACAATAAAACAATTTAGCAATGTATTTACCCTGTGAAATAATTTTGCCTTGCAAAATTGCTTCGCATTTCACAGTCCGTCAGCTGACGGATATAAAATAAGCTTTATTGCAATAATCCCGATTGTTCGGGATTCTAAAGTTTTCTTACAAATACTAAATAGTAATTTATCTTAAAAACGAAAGCACCATAAAATGAGTAATTATTCAAAAATTATATTAAAATCAGGTAAAGAACAAGCAATTGAAAGATTTCACCCTTGGATTTTTTCAGGTGCTATAAAAACAATTAATGGCAACGTACAAGAAGGCGATATTGTTGAAGTTGTTTCAAATCATAACGAATTTTTAGCCTTAGGACATTATCAAATTGGCTCAATAGCTGTAAGAATATTTTGCTTTGAAAAAACAGAAATAAACTCTGATTTTTGGGAAAAAAAATTACTCAATGCTTATAATTTAAGAAAAGAGATTGGTTTTATTGGTAATAAAGATACAAACGTTTTCCGATTAGTAAATGCCGAAGGCGATGGTATGCCCGGTGCTGTAATAGATTTTTATAATGGAACAGCCGTCACACAATTTCATTCAATTGGCATGTATCTTGAACGACAAACTTTTGCTAATGCTTTAAAAAATGTTTTAGGAAATAGACTTAAAGCAGTTTACGATAAAAGTGAATCAACAATACCTTTTAAATCGGATATAAATGCAACTAACGGATACTTATTAGGACAAAATGAAACAAATATTGTCAGCGAATATGGAAATAAATTTAAGGTTGACCGGGAACAAGGTCAAAAAACAGGTTTTTTTATTGACCAACGAGAAAACCGTAAACTGCTTGGATACTACTCAAAAGATAAAGAAGTATTAAATGTTTTTGGATATACCGGCGGTTTTTCTGTATATGCAATGCAAGGCGGTGCTAAATTAGTTCACTCTGTGGATAGTTCAGATAAAGCTATTGAGCTTACTAACGAAAACATTGCTCTAAATTTTAACGATACATCAAGGCATAAAGCATTTGCTGCTGACGCCTTTGATTTCTTAAAAAATATAAAAGATAAATATGACTTAATTATTCTTGACCCGCCTGCATTTGCAAAACATAACAAAGCATTACACAATGCTTTGCAAGGATATAAAAAAATTAATACACGAGCCTTTGAGCAAATTCGTCCCGGCGGTATATTATTCACATTCTCTTGTTCACAAGCAGTTAGTAAGAAAAATTTCAGGGAAACTGTTTTTACTGCAGCCGCAATATCCGGCAGAAAGGTTAAAATATTACATCAACTGACTCAACCTGCTGATCATCCTATAAATATTTATCATCCTGAGGGTGAATATCTTAAAGGATTAGTGCTTTATGTTGAATAATTTGTGCAAAGCCTTGCAATTTGTAAAATAGAAAAGTGAATAAATCTTTTATAAAATAAGCAGTTTTAAATTTGTTATAGTTTCTTACAGACCCTATTACTTTATACTTTACAAATTACTTTTTGGTAAAGTAAAATAAAATGTAGAACCTTTATCCGGTTCAGATTCTAACCAAATTTCCCCATTAAGTATCTCAACTAATTTCTTTGTAATTGCTAATCCTAAGCCTGTGCCACCATATAATACAGCATTATTATTTTCAATTTTTCTAAACCTGTCAAAAATTATCTCATGTTGTTCTTTTGGAATACCTATACCGGTATCTTTAACATAAAACACAATATTATCTTGTTCAAGGTTATAGCCAAATTCGACATATCCTTTTTCAGTAAATTTAATTGCATTTGAAATTAAATTAGAGAATATTTGTTTAAATTTAATAACATCAATTGAAATAATAATATCAATTTCTTTAGATGAAGTTTTAAAAAACAACTTAATGACTTTATTGTTCTTTGTAATTTTTTCATGAAAGCTCTTATATAATTCCAATAAAACTTCATTAACATAACATTTTGCAAAATTTAATTTTAATTGTCCTGCTTCTATTTTTGAAACATCAAGTATATCTTCAATTATGTTTAAAAGAGACATACTATTATCATTAATTAACTTTATATATTTATCTCTTGTTTGCACATTATCAACTTTATCTAATAGA
>JAUVJB010000307.1 GCA_030592465.1 Bacteroidota bacterium
GGCGATTTCCATATTCACTCGCATTATTCACGTGCAACAAGCAAGCAACTTATTCCCGAATATATAGACTTTTGGGCAAGAATAAAAGGTATAACGGTTGTAGGTACCGGAGATTTTACACACCCCGGTTGGTTAGATGAGTTGAAAAAAAAACTTGAACCCGCCGAACAGGGTCTTTTTAAACTTAAAGATGAATTAAAAATAAATGATTTTATTAGTAACAAAAAAATAATCAATTCACAAGTTCGTTTTATTTTAACTTCAGAAATAAGTAATATTTATAAAAAAACCGGCAAAGTAAGAAAAGTGCATAATCTTATTTTTGCTCCTGATTTTGAAACTGTTGAAAAAATACAAAACAAACTCATAAATCTGAATTTTAACATAAAATCAGACGGACGGCCTATTCTCGGTTTAGATTCTCGCGATTTGCTCGACATGGTTCTGAATATATCAGACGATTGTTTTTTTGTTCCTGCTCATATTTGGACACCGTGGTTCTCGGCACTCGGCTCAAAATCAGGTTTCGACAGTATTGACGAATGTTTCGGCGATTTATCGAAATATATTTATGCCGTTGAAACAGGATTATCGACGGACCCGCCAATGAATTGGATGTGCAGTTTTCTTGATAAATATACTCTTATTTCAAATTCTGATGCTCATTCGCCCGAAAAACTCGGCAGAAATGCTAATTTATTTAATACCGAACTTTCATACAACAACATTATTGATGCCTTGAAAACCGGTAATCCGAATTCTTTTCTCGGAACAATTGATATGTATCCGCAAGAGGGAAAATATCATTACGACGGACATCGTAAATGCAATGTCTGTTGGAACCCGGTTGAAACTCTTAAACATAATAATATTTGTACGGTTTGCGACAAAAAAGTTACGGTAGGCGTTACAAACAGAATAGTTCAACTCTCTGACAGAACAGATATTAACGAAAGAAAAAACAAATTACCGTTTTATTCGATTATTCCTTTGAAAGAAATTTTATCGGAAATTGCAGGTGTAGGGCCAAATTCAAAAAAGGTTGCCGAAAATTATAATTCATTAATAAATAAATCAGGAGCTGAATTAGATATTTTGCTTAATCTTTCGCTTGAAGAAATTAAAAAATCGGCAGGTGAATTACCGGCAACAGCAATAAAACGAATGAGAACCAACAGAGTAATTATTCAAGAAGGTTTCGACGGTGAATACGGAAAAATAAAAGTATTTAAAGAAAATGAAATAAAAAATTTCGGTTTACAAGGCTTATTTCAGGACAATAATAATGAACAAAATATTATTAAACGAAAATTATTGAATTTTGATTTGAATGAATATAAATCATTAAGACAAAACTATGATAATGAGCAGGATACAGACAAAATTGAAAATAATTCAACAAATAAAAATATTGAAAATTTTATTGAGACATTAAGCCTTAACCAACTTTCGGCAGTTGAGCATTTTAACGGACCGGCATTAATAGTTGCCGGGCCCGGAACCGGAAAAACAAGAGTGCTTACAAGCAGAATTGCAAATCTTATTTTGAATAAATCGGTCGATGTCGAAAATATTTTTGCGGTTACTTTTACAAATAAGGCTGCAAGCGAAATGCAAAATCGCGTAAAAGAATTATTGGCCGGAAAAATTGATATTTCAAAGCTTACAATTTCTACATTTCACGAATTTGGTTTGTCGGTACTGAAAAAATATTATAATCTGACAGGCAGAGAAAAAAAATTCGCATTGATTGATGAAGACGATAAAATATTAATTCTGAAAAATGAATTAAAATTTAAAACAACTCAAATAAAAAAAATCTCAAAGGCAATTACAGTTGTAAAACAACAACTTCAAACAACAGATGATATTGATGATGAGCTGTTTTCCGGAATTTTTAATAAATATCTGGAAAAATTAGAAAAATTAAATGTTTTCGACCTTGACGATTTGAATTATTATCCGTTTTTATTGTTTGATAAATATCCGGAAACGGCTGATTATTATAAAGCAAAATTCAAGTTCGTTATGATTGATGAATATCAGGACATTAATTTTGCTCAATACGGCATGATAAAAAAAATAATTACCGGAGATAATCCTAATTTATATGTAATAGGCGACCGGAATCAAGCAATTTACAGTTTTCGCGGTTCTGACATAAAATTTATAACAGAATTTACAGATGATTTTCCGCAAGCAAAAATTTTTAAACTTGAAAAAAGTTATCGTTGTTCTGATAATATTATTAAAGCCTCGAAAAATGTAATAAAAGATGACGGAAAATTTATCTCGTTTCTTGAGGGTGTCGGTAAGGGCGTAAAAATCAGGATTAATGAACATCAAACTGATAAAAGCGAAGCTGAATTTGTTGCTCGAACCGTTGAAAATATGCTCGGCGGTTTACGCTTTTTTTCAATCGACAGCGGTATTACAAGCGGTAATGAAGACAGCGAAATATCTCTTTCCGATTTTGTTGTTCTTTGCAGAATGAAAAGTCAAATGCCTGAAATTCAAAAGGCTTTTGAAAATCACGGTATTCCTTATCAAGTTATCGGGGAAGAACCGTTTTTTAAAACCGAACCGGTAAAATCAATTATTGATATTCTGAATTTTTGTTATAATGAAAATAATATTTTTCTGAAAAATAAAATAATTGAAAAAAATAAAATTTTTGCCGGAAATCCTAAATCAGCAAAATCATTGATAAAAAATAAATCGCTCAAAAAAGCAATTGAAATAATTGCGGAAAACTTTTTTAGCGATAAAGAAAATGATTTCAAGGCCAATATTACACGGCTTATAAATTTGAGCTTGGATTTTGATAATGATTTTGAAAAA
>JAUVJB010000157.1 GCA_030592465.1 Bacteroidota bacterium
AGCTTCGAGCGTAAAGAAATTTTTTCTGGTCGCCTTGATATGTTTGAAAATAAATTAATTGAAACACCTTCAAAAAAAAACACAATAAATCATTAAAATTATATACAATTAATATTTTAAATTATATACTAATCAATTAAAATTAAATTATTATGAAAAACCAAAATTTTAAAACACCTATTGACGAAGTTTTTTTTAGAAGCTCAAAAATTGGACTGTTGGCGGGTGGATTAATTCGCCACGGATTAACGGAAAAACAACGTGAAAAAATGGATGAGTTGGAGCTATTAAAAAGAACTCCGATAGGTTTGTCTGAAAAACAACAATTAGATTTGAATGTTTTTGATAAAAAAATTAAAGACGGCGAAACGTTAACGCCTTCGCAAATGGAAAAAAGAGACGATTTTAAAAGCCGGTTAAAACGCCCTAAAGGATTAACTCCTATTCAAGAGGTAAAGCTTCAAGAACTAAAAGAACGTAACGCCAGACCCCCCGAATTATCTCAGGGTGCTAAAACCTACGTTAAGGAAGTTTGGTTGAAAAATGAAAAAGGCTTCTACGAAGAAATAACTGATAAAAAATTAAAAAAAGGAACTCAAGGAGAAGAAGATGCTATTAATTTAATTTCATTTGTTGACGGAATTATGTACATTAAAAATGAAACTCGAATTTCTAAGAACCACCTTACAGGTGAATGTGATGTTAATTCTTATTTTGACAAACTCGAAACAGAGGACGGCGAACTTTTAGAGGCGAGAGTAATTGACGATACAAAATGTTCGTGGAATCCCCGAACGTTCATGTCAGCAAGTTTAACTACTGGTTACGAATGGCAAGGCAGAGCTTATTTAAATCTTTACGATGCTGATATTTTTCGACTTCGACATTGCCTTGTAAATTGCCCTCCAAATGTTTTTAACGATGAGTACAAACGCTTTTGTTTCCAGCGCGGTATTATTGACGACACTATTAAAGATTATCACCCTGAGATTATACAGTTCGTCAAAAATTACATTTACGATTTCAAATCGTTTATGTTTAACAAAATATATTATCCTGAAACTGTTGTTAAATTAGCTCAAGAAATCGAATTCCAATATACAATCCCTGAAAGAAATAAAACTTTTATTTTTGAACGTGATTTCGGACTGGAAGCTGTTCTTCTTACATCTGTCCAGCTCGCTGTGGAATATTATAAAACAATCACCTTAAATATGATTGAAAATGAATAAGCCTGAGCAAATACAAGAATGTAAAAGAATTAAATCGTTAATTGAAAAATTGTCCGGCATTAACAATATCGGAATAAAATCAAAAAAAAATGATATTCCAGACTTAAAAAAAATCTATTGTAAATTATCTAGGGTGCAAACTAATGCACCCTATTCTATAATAGGGTCTATTTTAAGGGCAAATTATAATCACGCTTCTGTCCTGTATTCGATTCGTAAATTTGATGAACTATATAACAACAAACAACTCAATGGGGCTGACGTGTACGGTCAGGCTGTTTATTATCTTAATAATTATCACCCTATCGCTAGAGATAGAGCTTTGTTAAATGATTTCCTTCAATGGGTTTTTGACGAGAAAGCTAATATTAAAATGGACATTAATGTTTGTGATTTTGTAGATATTTATTTAAAAATAAAAACAAGTAAACAATAACCTATTTTATTTTAATATGTCAATTTATTTGTTTAATTTTAAACCTTTAACCTTTAATTTCTAAAATTGCAATTATGAAACAACCAACAATTAAACAGCTTGAAGCTACGAATAAGGCTTATTTGCTTCGTCAAAAATCAAAAAACGATAATGAACTTGCCGAACAATTAGGCTTGGCAAAAGTTACACTCTATACCCGTTTGAAAAAATCAAACTGGAAAAAACCCGAATTAGCATTAATCAATTTACTTTCTAATAATTAATTAATTATGAAAAAAATTCCACCACCAGAAAGCCAAATCCAAGAAATTTTATTCGAGTTAATAAACAGACTCTTCGTTGATAGGAAAACAATGATGTTGAGTTCGGGCGTACTGAACTTAACGGCTCAAATCTCAAACATTCGTAATAAAGGTATTAATATAGCATCAAACGAAGTAACCACGACAAATAAGTTTAATCGTGAGGTTAAATTTGTGCGCTATAGCTTAAAGGATAAAAAAGAAGCCGTAAAAGTGTACTTAAATATGAAAAAAAATCAAACCTTATAAATCATGAATGATTTAAATTATATCTTAAAGTCTAAAATAATTGTACATATACTTAATTATTTTGATGACAATGATGCTTTAGAAAAAAAATTAGCAATTGAAAATTTAGAAATTTTCGCAAGGTTTTACAATTTTAAACTTCGCCGTCAGATTTCTAATCCAGATGTTAAACAACATTTAAGAGATTTTATTTTGAATTACACAGGATATATTTCGACGATTCAAAATCTTTATAATTCTTTATACAATGAAAAAGAAAATTAATGTACTAAGTTTATTTGGAGGGATGGAAACTCTCAGACAATCGCTTATCGACCTGAACATTAAGGCTAACAATTATTATAGTAGTGAAGTTAAGCCGTGTGCAATAAAATTTCAAAAACATAAATACCCGAATATAATTCAATTAGGCGACATAAATAATTGGCAATCATGGAGCGTTGATTGGAAAGGTATTGATTTTGTTGGTAGCGGTTCGCCGTGTCAAGATTTGAGTATTGCTGGTAAACGAAAAGGGATAACAGGAGATAGGAGTAAACTTTTTTTTGTTTTTGTGGATATTTTAAACCACGTAAAAAAATTAAATCCGGATGTGATATTTTTACAAGAAAATGTAGGCGGCGCACCAAAAGAAGATATAAGGATCATGAGCGAATCGTTAAATATTTTACCCGTAAAAATTAACAGTAAATTACTAACAGCTCAATTAAGAGATCGATATTATTGGACAAATATTAATGTTAGAACGGATTGGACGGGGTATAATTGGACTAATATTCCGCAACCAAAAGATAAGCATATAATGTTTAGAGATATTATTGAAAATGGAAGTGTTAAAAAGGACAAAGCCTATACTATATTAGAAAGTGAAAGCCGCCCATTAAAAAATGAAACAAAACTCCTCCTCCGTTCGGAAGTCGGGGGGTTTGTAAATATTGTTTATATAAAAAATAACGAAGTAATGGTTAAGACTAACACAACAAAAGGATATGATATTTTGACAGAAAACGATTGTCTTAATTTATCTTTTCCAAAAAGCACAACAAGAAGAGGAGGGATTACAAAGGGCAAGTCTCCGTGTCTTTTAGCAGGAAATGAACCACTTTATTCCTTGAAAGGCAATAAAATAAGAATTTTGTCACAAATTGAGCTTGAAAGGTTACAAGGATTCCAGGACGGGCACACAAGCATGTTGACGCGAAATGAAGCGGCTGGGCTTTTGGGTGACGGATGGACTTTGCCGGTAATAAATCATATATTATCTTTTTTAAATTATGATTAAAAATAAAAAATTAATTGATTACGTAATAAATAAAAGAATGAAAAGAAATGACCCGGTTACAGAATTTGCAATTAGAAATAAAGCCTCACCTATTGAAATGTGGGGCGAATTTATACCCTTTACGAATGAGGCATATAATAATATTTATCAATTAAAAACAGACGGGATTAAGTTAAAATTTAAACATACAACATTAACGATTAACGCTCGCCACAAATTAAATTAAAATGTCAGTAAACAACAGAAAACAAAGAAATTACATTTATGGATTAACCTTTTTAAAATGGACTCCAGAACAAAGGCTTTCTAGTTTAGAACAAATTTCTATTGAAACATCTTTAGCAGCTCATAAATTCGGGACTAAACCGGATGAGGAAAGGTTTAATAAACTTTGCGAATCGATTTCGGATTTAGAAACAATGATTGAAGTTGCTGAAGAAAGTTTCCCGAAACTAAGGGAAACCGCCGACAAAATTATGAAGTCAAAATTAGTGACGTTAAAAAAACAAACTGTTTTAAAAAATGCAGCAAAAAAACATGAGGAGAAGGCAGTTGAAAAGAAAAAAGAAGCCCTAAACCTTGCAAAAGTAATTGAGGGGCAAAAGAAAAATTCTAAAAAATTAAATTATTTCGGGAAATTGTTCCGATTATAATATTTTAATATAATAAAAAAGCCGTTAGATGTAACTCTAACGGCTTTTTTTTATTGCATTTTAATCTTAAGCATCTTTATGATAGCCTGTATAATCTGTATATCAAAAATAGAATTTGCAGCCATAGCAGATGCGATTCCATAAATAACAACCCACATAATAGTTGCGTTTTCAAAAATTCCTATATTTAACCACCATCCAATAAAGGCTAATACAATAGAAATAATCCACGAAAGCGTTACGGTCCACTTCCCTTCCAAATTAAATAGTCTTTTAAAAAATTCCGTTATAGGCAATACAATTGCAGATAATGCAACTATTGACCCGAAATAATACTCCATTCCTACCTGAGTAGGTAATATGCTTATATTGCCACAAATAGCAATAACAGGTAACATAAGCAACATGACAAATAATAAAACAGTTTTTTTCATTTTAATAATTTTTAATTAATAATTAATTTAATAAAGCGCAATATACAAAAAAAATCAATATGTCGACAAAGCCTCAACAACTTCTATATTATTAGATGCTTCATTAATTTCTGTAACCGAAACTCTCGGAGCTGGCAATTTTCTATTAGCTTCTGCAATTTTTAAAGACAGTCTGTCATAATCAATTAATGCAACATTTGACCTTATACTATTCATTCCTGTTAATCCTCCGGGCGCAAATTTCTTCCCACCTCCGGCAACATTTATAGCAGACAACAAGGGCGTAAACATTGCTGTTGATTCCTTATTTATTAAAGCTTCTTTTCCCTCGGCTTCAAACCCTAACACATTACTAATTGAGAAAGGGATTCCCCCTTCAGAATGACTCCTACCTTCTAGTATTGCACCGTTTAAAATATCGCCCCGCGATAATTTTGTTGGGGTTGTTTTAATTTTTTTCACAGCACCTAATCCAGACCCTAAAGTTGTTCCACTTGCAATAACTTTTGATGCGGTATTAAATGGCTCGGGCAATACTGACGGGGCTTTCCAAACTTCTGTAACCCCTTGATATGTATTAATTGTCGCCTGAGCAATCCCGGCAGATTTACCGGCAGATGTCGATTCTCCTAATAACTGAGCAATTCCACCGAAAGTGTTTGCATATGCATTTAATTTCTGGGCTGTACTTATTTCGTCAATTTGTTTTTGACGTGCCGCGTATTTTTTATTAATAAATTCAATATCAGCCCCTGTCTTCCCTGCTCCTTCGATTTCCTTTTGTCTTTCAGCCTCTAGTTTTTGAGTTAAAATTTCATGTTCCGACCCATTTTGCCCTTCTTTTACAGCAATATAATTTTCAAAATCAATTGCCTTTCTTACCTTTTCAGCATCTTGATGTTCTATATTTATTTCATCAATTTTTAACGAAGCCTCTTTTTCTATTTCTGCAATCGCTTCATTATATTCTGTTTGGTTTATTTTCCCATTTTCAAGTTTAACGGCTGCGAAATCCTTTTGCTTTTCTGATAGTAATTCAATTCTTTTTTGTTCCTCTTTTGTCGCCTCATCTGTTAGGAATTTATCTGCATCAATTTTTGATTGATTTTTGTTGATATATTCGGCTAATTCTTTTTTTGCAAGGGCAATTGTTTTTTCCGCCCTTTCCTCTTCAATTTTCATTTGTTTTTTTGCAAGGGCAATTGTTTTTTCCGCCCTTTCCTCTTCAATTTTCATTTGTTTTTTTGCAAATTCTTTCATCAAAGAGCTCTTTGTTCTCGAAAATCTAAGCTCAACCTCTTTTACTTCGGTATCTTTCTTAACCGACTCCGCCTTCAATTCATTTAATTTTTTTAAATCAGCACGACCACTATCATTTAGAGATTGCTCAATAGTTTCTTGTTCAATTTTTAAATTAATAATATCTTTTTCTTTTGTAGCTAATTTTTTTGTTAATTGAATTGCCCTATCAACAGCCTTATTTCTTTGTTCGCCGCTTAATGCTGTGTTTTTTGCAATTTGTTCCTGCTCTTTTACTTGGTCTTTTAATTTTGCTCGCGTAAGAACTAATTCGGCTTCTTTTTGTTCTATATCAATCCCTATTTGTCGAAGTCGCCCCCCCTTGTCAATTG
The DNA here is from genome assembly GCA_030592465.1 of Bacteroidota bacterium. Classification (GTDB taxonomy): domain Bacteria; phylum Bacteroidota; class Bacteroidia; order Bacteroidales; family B39-G9; genus B39-G9. The sequence goes on from JAUVJB010000157.1 coordinate 6,220, forward strand.
CATCTCCTAAAAATTTGCCGGCATCTTTTGCTAATTTTTTAATTTTACCAGTCACATCCTCAACTCCTGTTGAAAATTGTAATGTTGAATCTGCTAAGTCTTTATACCCTGAGGTAAATCCAGATGAAATAATTTTCCCTAAAGATTTAAACACCCCGCCGACCGCCGTAATTCTATTGACAAGATTTGTTTTTATAAATTCCCACAATTTTATTATCGCCTCTTTTGGATTCGAAAAGGTGCTAAACATTGTTTCGCCTAATTCCTGAACAGCGCCTTTAAGTGAGGCAAAAATCACCTGCAAAGGCTTAGTTACTCTCGTAACGGCATCAATCCCGCTTTGTGTGGTCATTAAATAAGAGATTAAAGTCCCAAGTACAACCACAATTGCACCAATTCCCGTGCTTACTAAAGCAATTTTAAAGAATTTTAAAGCCGTCGATGATACGTTTATCGCCGCTGTACTCGATTGCATTGCGATTTTCTGGGCAACAAGACCCTGTTTTGAAGACCGAAGTAATGTTATTATTTTAGCCATTTGTGGCGAAACCTTTGCAATAGCTCCTTCGTAATTACCTACATTTTCTTTCAATTTAATGTATCCCGGTGACTGTTCTTTTATCGCCTTACTTTGCTTGTCGATTACCGTATTCAATTCTGTTCTTCTCTCAATCTCTTCTTTTGTATTACCTTTTATATTTTTAGAAATTTGATTTAGTTTCGCCCTACTATTTCTTAGTTCTTGAGTAGACTTCCCTTCTATTTCCATAGTCTTGCTGAGGTCTTTGTTTGAAGAGCTCAAAGATGTAGCAAAATTCTGATTATCACGATAAGCTTTTGATAACTCCTTTATCTTTATTTCGTTTTGAATAAAACCCTCTGAACTTCCTTTCCCTGAAGCTGTCAGTTTTTTCTGAGAAGCCCTAACATTATCCAATTCAGTCTTTAATCTTACACTTTCTTTAATTACATCAGCAGTGTCAATTGTTA
>JAUVJB010000295.1 GCA_030592465.1 Bacteroidota bacterium
AAAGTTAATGTAGATAGTTGGAGTGCAAAAAGTCAGTCAATAATACGTGGAAAATCTAAAGACTACTACAAAATCAATCAAATGCTAATCGCACAAAAAGAAATTGTATTAGAAATCATTGCTGAATTATCTCAAAAAGGAAAATATCAATTATCTGAAATTAAACATCGTTATATTGAAAGAACTGCTCCAATAACAATTGATTTTTTTGATATATATGATGAGTTTTTAGCCATTAAAGAGCAATCCATGACCCGTAATGGGATAAAAGATTTTAAGACTTTAAAAACACACCTTTTAGGGTTTGAAAAATATCGTAGGAATAAAATTATATTAAGTGAGATTGATAATACTTTTTTTGAAAAATTTGAAATTTACTTGTCGAGCCTAAAAATTGAAGAAAAAATTAAAGGTAGTGATGAAGTAAAAACTAAATCTTTTGCGGATAGTACTATTTTAAAAAATCTACAAACACTTAGAGTTTTTCTAAATGGTCAGTATGATAAAGGAATGCCTGTAAACAAAGCATATAAGAAATACAAAATAAAAAGTAAACCAATGCCTGCATTAATTACACTTGAAGCAGATGAATATAGGTTACTTTTAAATAAATTGGAAAACGAAAGGCTTGAAAAAGTAAGAAAATTATTTGTGCTTCAATGTGCTACTGGCTTGCGTTATTCGGATGCAATTAAAATTCGAAAAAGTCATATTCGCTCAAATACTATTTTCATGAATAGCACAAAAACACGTCAGAAACTTCAAATACCTCTAAATAATAATGCTAAAGAAATTTTAAGTGAATGCAATTTTGATACATCGGCAATAACAATAAGTAATCAGAAATATAATGACTATATAAAAGAACTTTGTGAAAAAGTCGGTATAAATCAATCTATAATGAAAATTACTTATCGTGGTAATAAAGAAATTCAAGAGCCAATGAAAAAATTTGATATTATGAGCAGCCATCATGGTAGACGTTTTTTTATTACTCAAAACCTCATCAATGGAGTAAGACCCGAAGTAATAATGAGTATGACGGGACATGTTGATTTTCGTTCTTTTAAAAAATATATTGCCATTACAGAACAAACACGGTTTAATGCAATGGAGTTATGGTCAAAAACATTTGGTATAATAGAAAATAAAAATTAACACTATGGCGGTAAATTTTCCTGACAAGATACATCCAAAAAATAAATTAAGATTACGGTTCGAATATAAAATGGGAGCATTCCAATATCTTGACTATTTCAATATTACAATATCATATCCAATATATAAATTTATTCCGCTGAATTTGGATTTTGAAAGTGAGGAGGAATTGCAACAATTTCTTTACCGAAAAGGAATTGTCTTTGATGAAATTAATGTGTCTTCATCTTATTCGCAATTGTCGAATGAATTTACAATTGTAGATACATCAAAAATCTATGATGTTGAGGAAAGTGTTTCTAAATATTTACTTAATTTCAAATATTACTCAATTAACGAAGTTGCTGAGATTTTATCATTCAGCAGACCGACCATATATAAAATAATTAAGGATGGTAATTTAAAAACTTATCGAATTAATGGTCAGTTAAGAATTAAGCATTCTGATTTAAACGACTACATTAATAAAGAAAATAGCATATAATTTATTCAAAATTTATCTTGTCAATTTCTTTCATTAACCTATCTGTTTCGGTTAATGCAACTATTATTTTTATAAAGGTTTTGGTGATTCTGATTGTATTGCATTTTTAATATCATTAGGTCTAGTTTAAAATAAAAAACCTGTCAAATTTGACAGGTTTTAATATCTCATTTTAAAATTTACTATCTATCCAAGGTCAAAATACCACCTAAATAATTATATGTAAACGGAGTAGCATCTAATCTCAATTTTAAAATATCATTACTATAACTTATGACCGTAAAAGTATAATTATAGATTTTAATTGTATTTTTATCTTTACTAAAATCGTCATAAGTCCAAGGTTCACCAGTACTACAAGCATAATCGCTTGTTGCAGTCATATTATCTGTATCGAAATACCAATTAACGAAAATACCGTTAATATTATCATAATCTGAAGGAATATCGCTACCACAGTGCCATTCAACACCATCATATAAATATGATTCAAAATACCATTGACCTTCAAGTTGAGCCAGTGTAATTACTCCTTCATTCGGAGCGTCAGGAATAATAGGGTCATCTTCTTCACAACTTGTAGTTAATAAAACCGTTGCAAACATTACTAATAAGAAATAAGCTATTTTTTTCATTTTTATAAATTTAAATTCATACTATCTTGTTTATCTTTTATAATTAATTAGTTCTTTCATTCTATTAAGCAACTTCTTTAATAATTCGTCTTCTTGTATATTTTTTTCTGTGTCATTAGATTTTAAAGCTTTAGCTAAGCGATTTAAATATTCATTACCTTCTGTAATTAATTGCTTAAATTGTTCACTGTTTTTAACTTTTTCATTTTCCATAATGCTTAATTTTTATTTGTTTTTAATTCTGACTGCGAAATAAGTATGTTGCTTTTTTTGAAAATCATAAAGATTATTTAATTGGTTTTTATCACTAAAGAATGTTAAAGTTAAATAAAAATACTTTAACAGGACATAGATGCTCTGAATAAATTTGACGGGATTTCGGATTTTGTATTTTAAATGCAATCCGAATGGAAAAAGAAGAATTTCTTAAAAGATTAGGTAAAAATATTGTGAAATTAAGAGACGAGCAAGGACTTAGGCAAATAGACCTTGCTACTAAACTTGATATTGATGACTCATCGTTACGTAGAATAGAATCAGGCAGAACCAATCCGACCATAATAACTTTAAAGAAAATTGCAGATGCTCTAAATGTAAAATTATCGGGGTTATTAGATTTCTAAGAAATAATTTTCTTTCAATACTACTAAAGTAGTTAATTTTAATAATATTCAATGGTTTTTTTGCTATCCTTTTTATATGTACTAACCCCACTTTATACGTACCATTATTAACCCTTTAGTGCTTTAAATCTTGATATGTAATTATTGCAAGGTGTTACCAGAAACTAAAAGTACACAACTTTCGGTAAATTGAAGTACATAAAAAACGGCAATCAAGAATACACAATTTCATCCTGATTTTTTTTATTTTTTAGCTTTATCAAAAATAGTTTTTCTATT
>JAUVJB010000250.1 GCA_030592465.1 Bacteroidota bacterium
ATCAAACAATTTAGATTTACTTACAATTGAACTTACTGCTACAGACGGAGGAGGAACAACACCTGCGACTTATTTAGGGAAAAAAGCATTAGCAAATTCAGATGTAACTTTGGTAAACGCCGGACCTGAAGGAGATTATAGCGTAAATTTAATTAATATTACTTACGAGTGTGGAACAGGAGCATTAGTAGGCCCTAAAGTATTATATAAAAAACCGGACTATTATGTTGTTGATATAATTTTCACAGCAAGTGCTCCCTAATGAATGGCAATAGCATTATAATGAATTTAAAAAAATTACATATAAATATATTACTTTTATTATTTTTAGTTTTATCAATTAAAAGCTATTCTCAATTTTTTTATTCAAATTTATCATCTTCCGATTTTAAATTAAAATTTTTAAAAGAACATGTTGAAGCAAAAGCCAACACTTCTTTTTTTAATGTATTAAATATAAAAAACAAATCGGAAAATAAGGTTAGCATTCAATTAAATTTAAGTATTCCTCAAAACTGGACATTATTTGGCGACAAAAAACAACTATTTACAATAAACCCGAAAGATTCCATACTTATTCCTGTTCGTGTAGCAGTATCGAAAGATGTAAAAGGAGACATCGGGTATTCTGTAATTGCATCAGTATCTGATAAAAAAGGGAACTTGCTGAAAAATGCATATAGTTTCATAAAAATACCTGCAGAATCTGATTTACGAATACAACCAATAAGCAGAATCGAATATTTTGACCAAAAAACAGGTAAAGCTTCATTTTTAATAAAATTCATAAACAAAGGAAATAAAGATGAGCTTATAACGCTTAACTTCACATCTGACATAACTTTATCTATGCCAAATTCCCTTGGAGAATTTTATTCAACAGATATAAGCCTGCCGCCTCATACAGATACCACAACAACTTTTGAAGCTATTCTCGACAAATCGGCTGACACACGCGATATATTAATGCATAAAATAAATATTAAAGCAAGCACTATTGATACATCGTTAAACTATACTGTTTGGTTTAAAAATTTGCAATACGATTTTAAAAACAAAATTAATGCAGAAAACAAAGCACTGGTTTTAGAACTTTTTGCTCAAAATATTTTCAGTGAATATGAACCTGTTTACTCTGCTAATATTTTCGGCACTCTGCTTTTAAAAAAGAACAAAAATATTTATTATTACTATCGTAACCAAGGCTCAAAAACAAAAGAGCAATTATTTAAAAGAAACAGAATGTATCTTGGCTACTCTGATTCACATTTTAATATACAAATAGGTGACATTACATCAAATATTGAACAAAGCATGTATGGCAGAGGTGCTGAAGCATCTTATAAGCTTAAAAAACATAAAATAAAATTAATATACAGTAAAAATGTGTTCTCACCTGTTTATAATTCCGGGTTTAAATATGAGTTTGCTGCAAGCAATTATCTAAGCTTACGCACAGGCTATGCTTTTAAAAAAGATGAAAACAAAAAAATTGAATCAAAACTTGGTTTTATTGCCACAAGCTTCTCATTATTCAAAAATCATCGTCTTGGCGCAATGTTTGGTTTTAGCGATGCTTATCATCATTATACCAATAACTATAACAAACAAGGGTATGGTATTGGGTTTAATTACTCGGGAAATATAAATAAATTATCAATTAATATTAACAGCAAATACGGGACACGTTTTTATTCAGGTATTTACAAAGGCAGGCTTGATGTGAGAGGAACCGCAAAATATTCAATTAACAACAGAAACTTAATAAATTTTCAATATAATAATTATCGTAATAACCCTGCAAAATATATTTTAGATTCATTATTACCCAAAAAATATACAAATTATGAAGAATACAGACTTCAATATGGTTTATATATAAACCCGAAAACTTTTTTTTATGCCGAACCAACATTTAAAATACAAAATTCAAACAGATTCATTCCTTTTGGAGATGCCGATTACTTTTCGACAAATAAAACCGGTTTTAGACTTGGCATGCGCTTTAGAGGCGAAAACTCATATAATTCTTTAAGCCCGTCAATAAATTTCGGATTGTCTAATGTTACTAACTACAGCTCAAATCTTTATGGTATTTATCATCCTGAGATAAAAAATATTCCCGCTTTTACTTCGCAAGAATTTAAAATAAACTTGAGACGTAAATTCTGGGGCTTTTTATTAATATATTATTACGGACCGCGTACTCTGAATGAAGAATATGCTTATTTTTATGGCCACCAATCTCCGAAATCATTACGTATAATGCCTTATTTTGATAAGTTCATCTATAAAAGAATGGTTAAATTAACTACTCGTGCAGGATATACTAACGATATTGTAACCAATACATCGAGAATAAATGTTAATACTCAGGTATTCTGCTATCTTCAAAATGACTGGACAATTAGATTTTTAAATACATACTCTGTACAAACCCGTACAGTTAAAGAAACCGGTGCTTCGTATAATTACTCAACAACTTACTATGAATTTAGTGTAAAGAAAGAATTTAATTTTAACCAACCACGTGTGAAATATTATGATTTTAATATTGTATTATATAAAGATTTTAACGGTAACAGAAGAAGAGATGAAAATGAGCCGGGTGTAAAAAATGTTTTGGTAGAAATTAGAAAAAATGAGGAATTAAGTGAACAAAATTATAATGTAAATTTCACTTCAGTTGATTTATTATCAGATAATTTCGGAAGAATATCATACTCAAACATACCGATAGGTAATTACACTATTGTATGCAGACCCATGGGAAAAAATCAAGGTAATTTCAGTCTTGATAATAACACTTACAGGTATATTATTGATAAAAATATGACTGTTTATCTTCCTTTTTTAGAAAGTAATAAAATTTTCGGGAAAATTGTATTAAACCGCAGTAAATTATCAAATCTGGGTGATATTGATGTCTCAAACATAAGAGTAACAGCCACTGATATTCATGGTATAGTTTATTCATCGTTAACAGATAAAACTGGTAATTTTATAATATTTGTTCCAAATATTGATAGATACAATGTAAAAATAAGCAATATATTCTATGAAAATTTTGAACTGCAGCAAAATAATTTCATTGTACAGCTTAATGGCTACAAACAATTTGAGTTATCATTTGTATTTAACGAAAAAACACGAAAAATACATTTTAACACTACATTTGATTTTAATCAGACATTGGATATGCCGGGAGTTAAAATTGTTAGAAGAACAAACCTAAAAGGTACTATAAAAGATGCCAATACACTTACACCTGTAAAAGCCCGAATTAAAATAATTGATCGTAAATTGAACAAAGCTATAATTACTACAGTATCAAGCGGCAAAACAGGTGATTATTTTCTTTCATTTATAGCAGGTGATAATTACGATTTAGTTATTACTGCCGATGATTATTGGTTTCATACAGAAAACTTATATACCAATCAATTAACTACATTCCAGAATATTACACGAGATATTTTGTTACAGAATATAGCCGTTGATTCAAAAATTGGACTTAAAAATTTAAACTTTGCTTCAGGTAAAGCTGATTTAAAACCGGAGTCGTATGCTGAACTTGATCGTTTATTAGACCTTCTTAAAAACAACCCGACAATAAGGCTTGAAGTTGATGGTTTCTCAGATGACCTTGAAACAATAGACCACCCTGATATTTCTAATGAAAGAGCAAAAGTTGTTGTTCAGTATTTAATTGAACACGGGTTTAGTAATGTTGCATATAAAGGATTTAAAAACTCTAAGCCAATAGCTACAAACGACACAGAAGATGGAAGACAACAAAACAGACGAGTTGAAGTTGTTGTTACAAGTAAATAATTCGTGATTCAGACTTGATAACTTTATTAATCCCAAAGTCTCAGTAATTTTTTCCCGAAGTTTTGGGATTGATTATTCCCGAGTGTTCGGGATTGCTCGGTAGCACATTGATTAACAGCTTCATAATATTGCAATCCGCCAGCTGGCGGACCTGCTCCGTAGCGAAAAGTAATGACCCCGGTGAAATATCCCGACAATTCGGGAATTCACAGGGCAGGCAACAAATGACCCCATGAAATATTGTTTACCAAGGCAGGCAAATTATATTACGGCTCTACTGAGCTTGCCGAAGTACAAAATATAACCTCTCAAAGTATAATACATAAATGTTTCAAAACATGCAATAAAAAATCAAATAATGATAAGATAACTATTTGCGATATTGTAACTAATCAGTGTTATATTAACTAATAATTGCCACAGATTCACAGATTTTAAATGGATAATAATTATCAAATTTTAGGATAGATTTAAAAAATAATTCTTAGGATATTTTCAGTTTTATATAATCTGTGAATCTGTGGCTTTTTTGTAAACTTAAAATTATAAAATTATCACTGA
>JAUVJB010000210.1 GCA_030592465.1 Bacteroidota bacterium
ACCAATATCAGATAAAGACTTAATTAGATTTGCCTCAGGTTTTGGTTATAGAATTCATCCTATTTATAAAACAAAAAAGATGCACGCAGGCATTGATTTAACAGCTCCTACCGGAACAAAAATATATGCAACCGGTGATGGAAAAATTGTTAAAGCAGGTATGTCAAAAGGAGGATATGGGAAAAGAATTATTATAGATCATAGCTTTGGGTACAAAACTGTTTATGCTCATTTAAATAAAATAGTTATAAAGGTTGGGGATAGAATAAATCGTGGCGAACTTATTGGTTTTGTTGGATCAACCGGTGTTTCAACAGCTCCACATTTACACTATGAGGTGCGAAGAAATAATAAGCCTGTTAATCCTATTAATTATTATTTTAACGACATTACTCCGGCCGAATATGATAAAATGATTTTGGTATCTTCTATTAAAAACCAAAGTTTTGACTAACATTATATTATAATACTAAATCTTTATGCCCTACAAAGAAAAAAAAATAGAAAAATTATATTACTCAATTGGTGAAGTTGCCAAGATGTTTGATGTTAATACTTCGTTAATTCGCTTTTGGGAAAAAGAATTTGATATTATTAAACCAAAAAAAAACAAAAAAGGGAATCGTCTATTTATTAAACAAGATATTGAAAATTTTTATCTCATATTTTATTTAGTAAAAGAAAGAGGGATGACTTTAAAAGGAGTAAAGAAAAAACTAAAAGATAATAAGGAAGACACTATAAATAATTTTGAAGTTATTAACTCTTTAAAAAAAATAAAAGAAATGCTTCTTGAAATTAAAGAAAATCTTTAATTATATAAAAAAGTAGTATCTTTGTAATGTAATATTTTTTTTTAATTTTTTATGTGTTAATAGTAAAGGGAGGCATATACCTCCCTTTATTTTTATCTCCTCTCTTTTAGTAATTCATTTCTATGCAATTTACTTTTGAAGTAAATCTAAAAAAGTCGTTATTTATAATTCCTGACTTTTCAAAATATAAGTCGAATCAAACAAATTAAAATGCAAAATTTTCGGGATGGTACTATTGTAAAAATTTAAAAAATTCTTATAAATAATCTATTAATTTTTCAAGGTAATTCTTTCTTGAACCTTTGATAAGTATTGTTGAAGATTTTATTGGATTATTTTTTACCCAATTGATAAATTCATCAGTGTCTTTAAAATAATTAAAGTCAGGTGATAAAGTTTGTAAACTAAAAAAATTCTCACCAATTAAAAAAACTTTTTTTAACTTCATCTCACTAAGGATACTAATTATCACTGAATGTTCAATCACTGAATAGCTACCCAATTCAAGCATATCTCCTAAAATAAATATTTTATTTTCAACATTAAGGGATGAAAAACTATTAATAGCAACTTCCATGCTTGTGGGATTGGCATTATATGCATCTAATAATATTGTATTATTATTTTGTGTTTTTATGAGTTGGGATCTATTGTTTGACGGGACATAATTTTCAATAGCATCTTTAATATTTATATCAGAAATACCAAAATGATTTCCAACACAAACTGCAGATAGAACATTCTCAAAATTATAATTGCCAATAAATTGTGTTTTAACGTTCCTGCCTTTATTATCCCAATCAATATTAATATCATCAAAAGATAAATTATCAGTAGAAACCCATTTAAACTGCAAGAATAATTCCGATTCTATATTTTTGCCTTGACAATGAGTAAACTCGGAAGTTCCATAAAAAATTGTTCGAGATGGAGGATTTAAATCTTCCAACATTTCATTATCACTATTTACAAATGCCAGTCCGTCATTATCGGTCAAAAATTTATAGAGTTCGGATTTTGCTTTTTTAACACCTTCAAATGTGCCAAATCCTTCGAGATGAGCTTTGCCTATATTTGTTATTAATCCGTAATTTGGTTGTGCAATTTCACATAATTTTTCAATCTCTCCGATATGATTAGCTCCCATTTCAACAACACCTATATCTGTTTTGCTATTCATTTTCAATAAAGTGACAGGAACACCAATATGATTATTCAAATTTTCATCTGTTGAAATAACTTTAAACTGTTTGCTAAGAATTTCTTTTACAAGCTCTTTTGTAGTTGTTTTTCCATTAGAACCGGTAATTGCAATAATGGGTAAAGCTAATTTCTCACGGTGATATTTGGCAAGCTCTTGTAAAGTATCTAATACATTATCAATCAAAATAAAACGTTCGTCAATAGCAAATTCTTTTTCGTCCACTACTGCATATCTGCAATTCTGTAAAGCATTAAGTGCGTATCTGTTTCCATTAAAATTTTCACCTTTTAATGCAAAAAAAATTGAATTATCAATGGCATTCCTGCTATCAGTACAAATATTAGGATAATTTAAAAATATTTTATATAAATCTTCAATATTCATAAAACGAAAAAAAACCTCATCCGTCAGCTGACGGATGAGGTTAAATATTATATAATACTTATTTTACCGGTCCTACCGGAGCACCCACACGTGTCATTGCACAACGGAATCCCAAATCATCTCTAGAATGATTTTCGTCTAAAAATCTACGAGTACCTGCAACCAACCAATAGGCTCTGTCTCTCCACGAACCACCTTTATATACACGGGAATGGTCACTAATTAATGAAGTAATATTAATTTTAGCTTTATCTTCAGAATGATACATTCTTACTGAACCAGGACCTTTATCAGCATCAGCATTATTATAATCAATACTTGATTCATAATCACCATCAAGATAATTAATGTTATCAGCTTTATTATAATTTCTTCTGTCGATACACTCTGCTTCAGTAACATTTCTCCATTGAATTCTACCGATAGAATCTTTTTGAGCAATACCACCTTCTTCGTTTCTAACTTTAGTTTTGAACACATTACCTCTAAATGGTCTAAACTCATCAACATCTTGAAATGAAGTAGGACGATAAATATCAAGAACCCACTCGTTTACATTACCTGCCATACAATAAAGACCAAAATCATTAGGCCAAAAACTATGAACTTGTGCAGTAATATCCGCATTATCATTAAGTGCGCCTGCCGTACCCATCATATCACCTCTTCCTCTAATAAAGTTAGCCATTATCTTACCTTGAACACTTGTATTAGGATTTCTAAATCTTGCACCATTCCATGGGTACAATCTTCTTTCGTAAACACGCTCATCAACTGAGTTACCAACCAAAGCAACAGCAGCATACTCCCATTCAGCCTCAGTAGGCAGTCTATATCTTGGCAAAAAAATGCCATCTTCTAATCTTACTTTTCTTACATCTTTATTAGGATCCATATCTTCCATAGGTTCACCAACAGCTCCTTCATATTGCCCTGCTAAATATGCATCAGTATTAAAATTATTTTCAGCTTGTTGATTTGGATCATCTAATAAGATTCCTAATTGAATTAAAATATTTTCATTAACTCGGTCAGTTCTCCATTTACAAAAATTTGTAGCTTGAACCCAACTTACACCTACAACAGGATATTCCTGATATGCAGGATGTCGGAAATAATATAAAACTTGTGGCTCGTTATAAGCTAATTTTCTTCTCCAAACTAATGTATCCGGTAATGCTTTTCTATATACATCAGGATAATCAACGAATACACGATGTAACCAATACAAATATTCTCTATAATCAACATTTCTAACTTCTGTTTCATCCATATAAAATGAAGATACAGTAACTCTACGAGGTAAATTATTCCAATCGTAAAGCACATCTTGTTCAACACGTCCCATTGTAAAAGTACCCCCTTCAACTAATACTAAACCCGGTCCTGTTTCTTGTTCAAAATAACCGCGTTTATACTCAAAACCACCATTATCAGGATTGTTATAATTCCATCCTGTTGTTTGTGAAGCTTCTTCATTACAAGAAATTGTAAAAAATACTATTGCAAAAAATAATGACAATATAGTAAGAAATCGCATTTTCATAATATTTAATTTTTTTTAATTTATTTACAAATATATATAAAAATATGTGTTATTTAATAATATTTAACTAAAAAGATGGACATTTTATTGCCCTAAATTTTCTCTTGGGTTTTAATCTGTCAAACTCAAGCACAAAAGATAACTCATGCGCACCAATAATCCTTGTACTAAAATATGAAATATTAAAATCATAACTATATGCAAATTTATAATAATTAGAATTAAATCCAAATAAAAACACCAATGAACTGAAATGTGGTTTTAAATTTTGCCTTAGCCATAATCCTGCTTCTAATTTTCGTCTATGAAGATACACACCATAGTTAATTTGCTGAAAACTACGCTGTTGCTGAAATAAAATATTTGGGGAAAAATACAAATCTCCTCTTCGAAATCTATAATCTTTTATGCGAATATTTGTACCAACTTGTATAGAAAATTTTGTGCTTAACACATTGCTATAATTTTCTATGCCTGAAAAAGATTCCAATGGTTGTGTTAAATGATGAACAGCAAATCCAAAATAACTTTTTTTATTATAACCGATAAACCCTGCTGAAAAATCAACAAAACTTTTTTTTATTACACCCGGTGGGGCTTCGTTTGTTGGATTAATTCCTCCCGACGGATCTATCATATCAGGAAATACTAAATTACCCCAATTAAGTTTTTTTTGGAAATATGATGCTTGAAAGCCTGCACTAAAAGAATATTTTCTGCTTAAATTCATTTTATACGAATACATACCGCTAATATTGAACGTATTAAAATCGCCCTTTACATCATCCATTATATGTAAACCTAAACCTCCTTGCACTGCGTCAACATATTGATCGTATGATGCAGAATAAGTTACAAACGAAGATTGTGCTCCAATCCATTGATTTCGATAATTTAATGCTACTCTTGAATTCATTTTTGAACCTGCAAAAGCAGGATTTAGGTATAAAGAATTTACATAAAATTGTGAAAATTGTGCATCTTGTGCATTTATCAAAGGAATTACACACACATATATATATAATAATATTATTAATTTCTTAATCATTAAATAATAATTAAAAGTATTTCTGACAATAAAAGTACAAAAAAACCGTTAAAAAACTTAAAGTATGAAAATTTTTATTTTATAATTCATTTTTTATAAAATCACTTAAATCAAAACAATTTTAAATTCCTTACATTTAAACTAAATTTATACTAAAATTATAATGTTTTATTGTAACAGTTTACAGTCCGCCAGCCGGCGGATAGCTGAATGGTTAAATTGTTATGTGCCAATAAATAAAGCATATCTCAATTAATTAATAAAATTGGCAATTTAGTAATAATTAAATAGAAGTATGCGGAATCATATTTCTAATAATTTAAAGCAATGTGTGACCAGTTA
>JAUVJB010000252.1 GCA_030592465.1 Bacteroidota bacterium
ATTCACTTTGATGAGGATCAGTGCTTGGAATAATATATGCATCTAATTTATTTGTTTTTAGTAGTTCTTGCAATTTTCCTACTATTTCTTTAGGCTTCATATATTAGGGGTTTTTATTGTTAATATTTTTGACGAGATTAAAGTAAAGAGACAAAGGTAGCAAGTATTAAGAAATTTGTTAAATTTTTAGTCAAAATTTTTATTAATTTACTTTTAAACATCAAACCTTAAACTTTAAACATTAAATTTTGAATTTGTTTCATAATCAAGAATTTCTAACATATATTTTACCTTGTCCTTTTTTTAAAAATTTACCTATATAAGCAGCTTTAACAATTCCTGATGAATGTAATTTATTAATAATCTCATTTTTATATTTAAAAGGTAATGCGATTAATAAACCACCGGAAGTTTGTGCATCGCAAAGAACAGCTTTTGCAGTATTTGAGATGTTATTATTCCAAACAATATAATCTTTAACATAATCAAGATTATTTAATGAACCTCCGGGAATTACGTTAGATACCGCAAAATCCCAAGCTTGTCTTAAAAGAGGAACATTATTAAAAAATATTTCTGCATCAATTTTGCTCGATTTTGTCATCTCAAGTAAATGACCAAGCAACCCAAATCCGGTAACATCAGTACAAGAGTTAACAGGGAATTCAGCCATTATATCTGCAGCATATTTATTTAATTGGCTCATTGTGTCAATTGCTTCTTTTTCTGTTTGCTTATCAGCTAAACCACGTTTTATTGCAGTACTAATAATTCCCGACCCTATAGGTTTTGTTAGTATTATTGCATCTCCGGGTTTTGCATTTGAGTTTGTAAGAATTTTATTAATATCAATAATACCAGTAACAGTCATGCCATATTTTGGTTCTGTATCGTCAATAGTATGACCTCCGATAATTGTTATACCTGCTTCGTTTGCTTTATCTTGAGCTCCTTTAAGTATTTCTTCTAAAACACTCATTGGCAGCCTGTTTGAAGGAAAGCCAACAATGTTTAAAGCAAATAAAGGTTTAGCACCCATTGCATAAACATCACTTATAGAATTAGCTGCTGATATAGCACCAAATGAATAAGGATCATCAACAATAGGGGTGAAAAAGTCAACTGTTTGAACAATAGCTTTATCATTATCTATTTTATATACAGCAGCATCGTCTGTAGTATCTGTTCCAACTAATACATTTGGGTTATTAGAAACAGGTATTTTTTTAAGAATTTTTTCTAATTCCTGCGGACGTAATTTGCAAGCACAACCTAAGCCGTGTGTATAATGTGTAAGTTTAATTTCCTTTTCTTCTGAATTTATAACAGTTTGATTTTCAGTAGGATTTAATCTGCTTACAGCTTTAGAGATAATGTCTATTGCTTTATCAACATCAGAAGACTTTAAGTATCTGCCGGTAGAAAAGCGAATTGTTCCCATTGCATATTTCAAAGGAACTATCATTGCCTGTAATGTTGCTGAAACAGTAATGTCGTTAGTATGACAGGCGGCTCCTGCCGATGCTGCAACATCATCTGAAATTTCAGATAAAAGAGTGTTTGCTTCAATATTAGGGAAACTTAAGCTAAGTGTGTTTGGCAAGCGTTTTGTTGGATGCCCGTTTATCTTAATGTTTTTAATATTATTTTTCAAGCCTTCAAATAATTTGTCACGCAGGATTTTCATGTGTGAGAAATTTTTTTCGAAATCACGTTTTGCAATTTCTGCAGCTTTACCAATGCCAACTATTTCGAGAACATTCTCAGTACCTGCACGTAAATTTTGCTCATGATCAGCACCATGAATTAATTTTTCAAGTTTAACGCCTTGCTTAATAAATAAAGCACCTATTCCTTTTGGTGCATAAAATTTATGTCCGGCAATTGACATTAGGTCAACACCCATTTTTTGCACATCAGTTTGAATTTTGCCAATTGATTGTGCAGCGTCGCAATGAAAAATAATATCATTTTGTTTTGTAACAGCTGCAATTTCAGAAATAGGTTGAATAGTGCCTACTTCGTTGTTGGCATGCATAACCGATATTAGAATGGTTCTATGAGTTATTGCTTTTTTTATTTCTTCAACATTAACAAGACCATATTCGTCAACAGGTACGTAAGTAACAGAGAACCCGTTTTTTTCAAGATATTTACAAACTTCAATCACAGCAGGATGCTCTATTTGAGTTGTGATAATATGATTTCCTTTGTGTCGGTTAGCAAGGGCAATACCTTTAATTGCATAGTTATTTGATTCTGTGCCTCCACTTGTAAAAATAATTTCTGAACTGTTACAATTTATCAGCTCTGCAAGTTGTTTTCGTGCATTTTCAACAGCAATTTTTGTTTTAATGCCGTAAGAATGAGAACTTGAAGGGTTGCCAAAAAAATCAGCCAAAAATGGTTTCATCGCATCTGAAACCTCAGGATCGATGGGAGTAGTTGCATTATAATCTAAATAAATTGGTTCTGTCATTTTTTTCTTGCGTAAGCTGTTATTTATCTGTTTTGTAGTGGAATATAAAGTTTTGTTCCAATTTTTAAATTTTTACCGGTTTTTAGCTTATTAGCTTTTAAAATTAAATCCTGATTAATATTATATCTGTTTGAAATAATTCTTATTGTTTCGCCTTTTTTAATTGTGTGTATTGCTGTTAAAGGTATAATAACATTTTGATTAGCTCTTAAATGTATAGCTTTTATTGAGTTTATCTCTTCTAATTTGCTTACAGTAACATTAAAACGTATTCCTAATCTGTAAAAATTATCACCCTGTTTTAGTCTGTAAACTAACTTTGTTTGTTCCGGTTTTTTTACAACTTTATTTTTTTTCTCAATAATTTTTGTGTCAGAAGTTGTTGGTTTATTTAATGAGTTGGAAATATTTTTTTTGTCTTTATCAATATTTGATGTTTTTATTTCTCTATGTATTTTTTTATTTTTTAGTATTGATGTTATTTGGGTTTCATTTTTGTTTGAAAAAAAATTATTATAAATAAAGTATGCTCCCAAAATAACGGCAATAGTTATAATTATTCCAATTAAATATTTAGTAAATATTTTTTTTGAACTTTTATTATTGTCGTCTAATTCTAAGGATTGATTTAACGAAGCATCGAAAAAACGGATTAACTGAACAGTGGTATTATCATTTCCTCCATTTTCATTAGCTTTACTAATTAGATTAAGCGTTTTGTGTTGCACCGAAGAGTTTTCATCTTTTAAGATGTTAAGAACATCATCATTACTCATCATATCTGTTAAACCATCAGTACATAATAGAAGCATATCATCATTCTCAACTTTAACAGCTTGTTTGCAAATACCAAATTTTATTTCTTTTCTAAGTCCAAGAATGTTGAATAATTTATTTTTATCGGGATGGTTTTTTGCTTCGTTTTCGGTAATTTCTCCCTTATCAATAAGATTTTGAACAATAGTGTGGTCTTTTGTCAGACCTTGTAAATTATTGTTTCGATAAATATACAATCGGCTATTACCGACATAAGCATAATAAATTTTATCTTTTATAAATATAACGACAACAATTGTTGTCCCCATATCTTTATATTTACTGTTTTTTTGAGCTTGGTTGAATATTTCGTAATTAGCAAAAAGAATAGCATTAGTTAAAGCCTTTAAAATGTCGGTATAATTTTTATTAACAAAATATTGTTTTATGCTGTTAACTGCAATCTTTGAAGCAATTGCACCACCACCTTCTTTGCCGTCAATGCCGTTGCATACTACAAAGCCATGACCATTAGCAATTTTGAAGTCAATAAAGGAATCTTTGTTATATTCTTTTACTTTTCCCGTATCAGATAAATTTCCAAAATCAAAATATCTTTTATTTTTATTAACTGCCATAATGATTTAAAAAGTATTGTAAAATTAAGATTATAAAATTATATATTTTTTATTCATATAAAAAATAATTAGCATGTATTATAAATAAAAATAACTAAGAATAGTGGAAAAAGATTAAACGTTGAGTCCACTACTATGAAAACTAAAATTATCAATTTTTAGCCGTTTAGCGAATCCGCCAACCGGCGGACAATAAATTTCATCTATTTTAAGTATAGTACACATTACAGAGTTTTCGTTCAGGGACTATTTAAGAGAAACATATGGTGAAATTAGGGATATTAATTATCCAAATAAAAAAATGATATTTTGATTTTTTTAACTAACTTTGAAAAGATTTAAAATGGATATAAGACACATGTGTGTCTTGTTAAGTCGTTAGGCACAAGCAAAACAGAGACCGAGAATGATAAATTTGCTACAAGAAAATATTGAGAGTGAAACCCAACG
>JAUVJB010000298.1 GCA_030592465.1 Bacteroidota bacterium
AGGTAAAAAATATTTTTTCGAGTTTAAATACTATCTGCAAATATGCAGACAGGTAGGATTATATCCTTAATCTAAAGGAATTATTGTTCTTCTATTAGAAAAAATTGTTGCGGAGTTGCTGCATATTATATCAAAAACAGCCAAATCCGTTTAAAGATAAAACACAAATAAAATATAAACTGTTTGAACAGGCTGATGTTTCAATAAAAGTTTACAATTCACTTGGTATAATGGTTAGGTCGTTAATAAACAACACAAAAGACAAAGGAACATATATGATAGAATTAAACACAAAAAAATTAAATAGAGGAATTTATTACTATGTGCTTGAAATAAATAACAAGCCGGCAGATACTAAAAAAATGATTATTATAAAATAATAAAAATTCATTATTGAGTTCACTCCGAAAACCCTGCCGGAGTTGTTTTTTACAAAAAGCACAAAGTTAATTGTCTTATTAACAATAAGTTAATAAAACTCCGGCAGGCTTGGTTTTAATAAAGTTTACCTTTCGGAAAGGACTCATTTTTAACAAATTTGACTGAAATATGACATCCGTCAGCTGATGGATGTCATATTTTTTCATTAAAAAAACATAATTTATGCTCTTTAACAATATAACAACAAGCTCGAAACAAGAACACAATCAAAAAAAAAATAAAAAAATTAATTTTAAATTTTTGCATAACAAAAAAAAATAAATATATTTGCAAACTCAAATGCGGGAATAGCTCAGTTGGTAGAGCACGACCTTGCCAAGGTCGGGGTCGCGGGTCCGAGTCCCGTTTCCCGCTCTTTTTTTTTATAATATAAGTTGCCCAGGTGGCGGAATTGGTAGACGCGCTGGACTTAAAATCCAGTGACCATTGCGGTCGTGCCGGTTCGACCCCGGCCCCGGGTACTTAAAAAAAGAACTAACATTGTTAGTTCTTTTTTTTTACTTTTTTCTAATTACCATTAATCCGTCTCTTATTGGGAACATTACATTTTCTACCCTGTCATCGTTTTGAATAAAATCATTAAACTTTAACAATCCTAATGTCTGTTTATCATTTTTGTTAACCTTTTCAACAACTTTACCATCCCACAACACATTATCTGCAATAATAAATCCGCCTTTATTAACTTTATCAAAAATTAAATTATAATAATCAAGGTATTCGCGTTTATCAGCATCAATAAAAACAAGGTCAAAATTTTCATCTATCTTGGGAATAATTTTCAGAGCATCGCCAATGTAAAAAAATATTTTATCTTTCATACTGACTTTATCAAAAAATGATTTTGCAAAATCAGCAATCTCGTCATTTATGTCAATAGTAAACAACTTCCCGTCTTCGCCTAATCCTTTGGCAAGACAAATAGCAGAATATCCTGTAAAAGTTCCTATCTCGAGAATATTTTGAGGTTTAATCATATAGCTAATCATTTTAAGAATTTCTCCTTGCAAATGACCTGACAACATTCTTGGTCGCAAAATTTTCAAATTCGTTTGCCTGTCTAATTCTTTTAATATGTCGTCTTCTCGCTGGGTGTGAGCTAATATATATTCTTCGATTTTGGGTTTAATTTCCATGTGTTTATATTTTAACAAGATAAAAGACAAAAGCTACTCATAAGTTAAACTAGATAAGTTATCAAAATCATATATTTCATTGGCAGTTGAGAGCAACTGTTGAGCAGTAATATTTTGAATCTCGCTATAAATATCATCAAGTGTTTTAATTTTGTTGAATTGTAAAAAACTTTTCGCTACTGCCAATATTAAATCCGACTTGTTTTCAGATGCAATTGCTATTGAACCAATTAGCTTAAGTTTTGCTCTATGTAATTGCAGTGTTCCTAATTTGTTGTTTCTAATATTGAATAATTCCTTTTTTATAATATTTAAACTTTTATTTAGGTTTCCATTATATGTGCCAAAATAAATTCCGGAAACACCTGTGTCAACATAAGGTGTATAAAACGATTCAACAGTATAAACAAGACCTTTTTTTTCACGTAAAGCTACATTTAATCGTGAACTCAATCCGGAGCCTGCAAGCAAATTATTTAACAATTCTAATGTCATTTTGTTTTTGTGCTCCTCTTTGTAAGCAATATTACCAATAATGCAATGCGTTTGGTGTGTTTTTTTTTTAACAACAAGTCCGGAAACTTTATAATTATTAAATTGTAATCTTTTGCTATTACTAATATTAATAGGAATCTTACTAAAATATTTATCTGTTAGATTAACGAGCCTTGAAAACTTAATGTTACCAACAGAACACAAAATAATTTGATTTGTACTATAATTTTGATTAATAAAACTCTGAATATCTTTCTTAGTAAATTTTTTTAGTAATTCGGGTGTGCCTAAAATATCTCTTGACAAAGGATGTCCATTAAATATTTGTTTCTCAAAATCATCAAAAATCAACTCGGCAGGATTATCTCGATAAGAATTTATTTCTTCAATTATTACTTCTTTTTCATTATTGAGTTCTTTCTCGGGAAAGGTTGAATTAAAAATAATGTCACTAACTAATTCAATTGTTCGTTCATAATAATTATACAAAAAGGAAGCATAAACACAAGTGTTTTCTTTTGTGGTAAAAGCATCAATTTCAGCACCGACATTTTCTAAACGACTAATTACATGATATGCCTTGCGTTTTTTTGTGCCTTTAAAAACAGCATGTTCAATAAAATGTGCAATTCCATGTTGTGTTTCGAGTTCATCTCTAGAGCCTGCATTTATAATTATTCCGCAATGAGCAACTTGTGATTGACTTTGTTGATGAATTATTTTAATGCCATTTGGCAAAATATGTGTATCAAATTTCATTTTAATAAAAAATGCAATGGAATAAAAATATAATATGCTCTGCTTCGTAATAATTTGAGCTAATTATATACTATAAAACAATTATAATTTTAACATATAGTCATTAATTGCCTGCCCCGTAGCGAAGCGTATCGGGGTCATTAGTAGTCATTGATTGTCATTGACAGCGAAGCAAAATGACCCCATGAAATATTGCTTCGCAATTGTGAAATATGCTTCGCATTTCACTTGGTAAACAATTTCACGGGGCA
>JAUVJB010000117.1 GCA_030592465.1 Bacteroidota bacterium
TATTAGAAATAAAATTAGGAATAAAATAAAAGCTAAGTCCAAATTATTTCACTCTTTAATAACAGATACATATTCTCAGCAAATAAGGAATGCTATTGCTCACTCTCAATACTATTTTATCCAAGGTGGTATTTATTACTCGAATTATAAATCTGATAAATTTTCCATAGAGGGAATGGGCTTTAAAGACTGGGAGTCAAGATTTTCAAAAACACTCTCATTATTTTTTCTTTTTGAAAAATACTTAACCGAAATTCATAATAAATACGCAGAAAAAACATTAAATCAAGGAAATCAAATTGAAATAATGGTACCGCTAGAAAATGACAAATTTGGTTTCATGCTACTTGAATATTTTGAAATAGGAAACAGGTGGATTTTTAAACAATAACTACCGCCAATAAATATAAAAAATTGCCAAGATAGTTGTAAAATTAAGCATTGTAGCCCGCTTCAACTTCATCGTAACTTGAAAGTGAATTGTTTCGCAATCTGCAACTAAACCATAGCGACAATCATTAACCTGCATTAACCAACACCAACCAACAAAATAAAAAATATTATTTTAAAACAAAAAACGTTAATAAATAATTGACAAATTGATTTTAATGTATATATTTGTAAAATATTTACAAATATACAGGTTGAAATGATATTGGAAATTCGTTTAAGTAATTTTTTCTCTATTAAAGATGAGATAGTTCTGGATTTAAGAGCCGGAAACATTAATACTCAAAAATCTAAAGCCTTAAAGCAGAATGTATTTGATTTCGGCAAAACAAAAGTGCTAAAGACTGTTGCTTTATATGGGGCAAATGCTTCGGGTAAAAGTAATATTATTAAAGCAATACGCTTTTGTAATTCTATGGTGTTCATTTCTCATACATTCAACGAAAACACCACATTTTCTTTTATGCCTTTTAAATTTAAAGCTTACCCTAACAAGCCAAGCACTTATTTCATCCGTTTTGTAAGCAATAATGTTGAGTATGAGTATTCTTTTTCATTAACCGGAACCGAAATAATTACCGAAAGTTTGTATTATTATCCCAAAGGTCGCAGAGCAAAAATTTTCACAAGAGACGAACGTCTCGGTAAGTCAAAAAAAGAAAAATATTCTTTTGGCACACTTATTAAAAGACCAATGGATGTAGTCGAAAACACATCGCGAAAAACCTTGTATGTTTCTCGTGCAAGCCAAATGGACAGAATTGTTGCTAAAGAAATTTTCAAATATTTCAACGAAACTTTTATTTTAGGATACAATGGATTTAATGCTCGTTCGGTAGAAATCTTATTAACAGAAAACAAAGAACTTCTTTTACAAGCATTAAAAATAGCTGACAACGATATTGTTGATATTAAAACAAAAAAAGAATTGCAAAAGGGCAAAAATCTTAAATTCGATTTTGCAAGCAATCATACATCAGTAGAAGATGTTGAAGAAGAACATTTAAAAATTACTACTTATCATAAATCATCACCAAAAATTCCCTTCGATTTTAATACGGAAGAATCAGCCGGAACAAAAAAGTTATTTTTCATTATGCTGACAATTCTTGACATTGTTAA
This sequence comes from Bacteroidota bacterium, assembly GCA_030592465.1. GTDB lineage: Bacteria > Bacteroidota > Bacteroidia > Bacteroidales > B39-G9 > B39-G9. The sequence continues at coordinate 1,573 of JAUVJB010000117.1, forward strand.
GAACAATAAAATCTTATTGATAGATGAGATTGAAAGCAGTTTGCATCCCGCCATTGTTGAATATATAATTGAAATGTTTAATGCAAGTAAGCAAGCTCAATTAATATACTCAACCCACAATACAAAATTGCTAAACTTAAACAAATTACGTAAAGACCAAATTTTCTTTGTAAATAAAAAAGAGGATGCTTCTACCGATTTATATTCTCTTTACGATTATAATGACTTTAGGGATACTATGGATGTAGAAAAAGCCTATTTGCAAGGACGTTTTGATGCTGTTCCTTTTATAGACGATTCAACAAAAAATTTAAAATCAATTATTGATGGGTAGAAACAGAAAACCGCCTAAAGGGAAGAAGATTAAACCCACTTTTTTTGTTTTCTGTGAAGGCGAAACAGAAGAACAGTATGTTAAATTTTTAAAATCTCAATACAGAATCCCTATTGAAATAGATTCAAAGAAAGCAGGAAACAGAATTACTGCGAAATATATTAATCATTATAAAAAAATAAGATTTACTCATAAAAAAGATAAAACATTTTTTCTTTATGATATTGATGCCCCAAAAATGCTTAAAAAACTACAAGCCATTAAGAATACAATTTTATTAGCTTCAAACCCATGTGTAGAATTATGGTATTTACTGCATTTTAAAGAGCAAAAAGCAGAGATAGATTGCAAAAAATGCAATGAAGAATTAGCCAAAAAAAACATCGGTTACAAAAAAGGTGTTATAAACAATAAATTAAAAGAAAATCTGACAAACAAACAACTTAAAGCCATTCACAGAGCAAAGAAATTAGAAACATTTAAAAACCCTTGTTCAACTGTTTACTTGTTGCCGGAAGCATTGGAAGAAGCGAAAAATGAAAAAAATTAAAGAATTGAAAATAGTTTACAATCGACAAAAGACAACAAAATCACTATAAAAAATCACGATTTGTATTAATGGTGTTGAAATAAATTAATTAAGTTTATTGAAAATAAAAACATCGGATAAATAAGCGAAAATAAATTTTTGTGATACAAATATTACATAGTAAATTTTTAACTATTTGATTATAAGTTATTTATATATAACATCATCGTTTACTCACCCGACTACATTGTAAAAATCTATGTTAATTCATAGATCTTTTTTTATTGTTATCAGCTAATGTATATATTAATCAAAACAACCCATCAAAAAAATAAATGAGTTTTTTTACCAACATACTAATTAAAAATATAATCTTTAGAAGATTACAAGATTTGTTACATAATTCGTTAAAAAAAGCGTTTTTTACTTTATATAGCAAATAATAAGTATTTTTCACCAATTATAATTATTTTTCACTTATCTTTGTATAAGTGTTATTCACCTAAACAAGTTATTTGTATGCGTTTTTCACTCAAAATAAAAATTTTTCACGGACGTACAGCTCCCGAAGAAGCAGTATTGGTAGGTTATGGTGCTATTATCGAAGCTTACTGTCTTGCAGTTCCTCTCCCTGATACATTGTCTTTAATAAGTTTTAAAAAACGGCAGTATAAAAAAGGCGAATGGCAGGTTTTCACATCCAGACATTTACCTGAAGACACGTTGTACAAACAATTGGTATTTGCTTTACGTTACGAAGGAATTAACTTATTATTTTTCAAAAAATTATTTAAACAATTATCTGAAAAAAAAATTGAAGAATTGATTCAAATAGAGCCGTTAGGGCAATACAGTCGTAAAATATGGTTTTTATATGAGTGGTTATTCAATAAACAATTAAACGTTCCCGATTTAAAAGTTGGTAATTTCACATCTTTAATTGATGAAAAATTACAATATGCAGTTGAAGGAACAAAATCTTCACGTCATCGCATAATAAATAATTTACCGGGAACAGTTAATTTTTGTCCGCTAATTTATAAAACAGAAATATTAGAAAAATATATTAATGACAATCTATCTGAAAGAAAAAGCAATTATCTAAAAACAATTAGAAAAGATATATTACAACGTGCTTCAGCATTCTTGTTATTAAAAGATTCTAAAGCGTCGTTTACTATTGAAGGCGAAGCACCGGCTAATAACAGGACTATGCGTTGGGGAAGAATAATTGGACAGGCAGGCGTTAAACCTTTAAGCAAAGAAGAATTAATACGTTTACAGCAAATAGTTATTGAAAACAGCAGATTTACCAAAATGGGATTTCGTAAAGAGGGTGGTTTTGTAGGAGAACACGATAGAACAACAGGCGAACCAATTCCTGATCATATTTCAGCAAAATGGCAAGATTTAGAACAATTAATTGATGGACTTATTGAAACCTGTCATAAAATGGAAGCTGCTAATTTTAATGCCGTTTTAATTGCCGCAAAAATAGCTTTTGGCTTTGTGTTTATTCATCCTTTTGAAGATGGTAACGGTAGAATACACCGTTATTTAATACATCATATTTTGGCAAAAACAAAATTTGCCCAACAAGGAATTATCTTTCCCGTTTCAGCATCTATCTTAAATCACATCAACGATTATAGAAATGTACTGGAAAGCTATTCACATCCATTATTAGATTTTATCGAATGGGAAAAAACAAAAGATAATAATGTGAAAGTGTTGAACAATACTATTGATTACTACAGGTATTTTGATGCAACCAAACTTGCAGAGTTCATATATGGCTGTGTTGAAGATACCATTGATGAAGTGATTCCAAATGAAATGAATTATCTTCAAAAATATGACGAAATGAAACATTATTTAGATGATAATTTTGAAATGCCCGATAAAACAGTTGCTTTATTAATTCGATTTTTAGAGCAAAATGACGGGAAAATATCAAAGAGAGTAAGAAATAATGAGTTCTCAAAATTAACAGATGAAGAAATTCCTGAAATAGAAAAAGTTTATAAAGAAATATTTGATTAATTCGTAATTCGTTAAAACCATTTGTAATTAATAATTAGCGGGTAACTTCTAAAAAAATTGTGTAAAAAATAAAAATTTATCAGTAAAATAGACATAGCTTGCAAAAAAACTTGTAAAGTCTTCAAAAAAGCATAAATTTAATTGAAAAATAAATTTATTATGAAAAAATTACTCATACTTACATTAAGCTTTTTACTTTGTTTAAATGCTTTTACTCAGAACCAAGCTGTAATAGATTCTCTAAAACAAGTTATAACAACAACACCAAACGATACCAACAAAGTAAAGCTATTATTACAACTAGGCTATCAATACGAAAACATAATACCTGACACCGCCTTGTTTTATTACCAAAAAGCTCTTGATATTTCAAAAAATATTAAGACAAAAAAATTTATTGCCAAATGCTTAACTTATATCGGCATTGTATATGAAAATCAAGGTTCATATGACAAAGCAATAGAATATTATCTTAAATCTCTTAATATATTTAAAGAACTCGGCAACAAAAAGGGAATTGCAAACTGTTATATCAATATCGGCAATATTCACTCTATGCAAGGCTCTTATAACAAGGCAATGAAGTATTATCTTAAAGCTCTTAAAGTAAAAAAAGAACTTGGCGATAAACAAGGAATGTCAAATTGTTACAACAATATCGGCAATGTTTACGAAAACCAAAGCTCTTATGACAAGGCAATTAAATATTATCTTAAATCTCTTAAAATAGATGAAGAACTTGGCGATAAACAAGGAATGTCAAAATGTTACAACAATATAGGTAACGTTAACTATTATCAAGGCTCTTATGACAAGGCAATTGAGTATTTTCTTAAATCTCTTAAAATTGTCGAAAAACTTGGCAACAAAAAGGGAATGTCTGACTGTTACTCAAATATCGGCTGCGTTCACGATGAGCAAGGTTCTTATGACAAGGCAATTGAGTATTTTCTTAAATCTTTTAAAATAGATGAAGAACTTGGCAATAAACACGGAATGTCTAAATGTTACAACAATATCGGTATTGTTTACAAAGAACAAGGCTCAAATGACAAGGTTCACCCTGTGAAGCGAGACAGTTTGTTTAACAGAGCAAATGAATATTATCTTAAATCGCTTAAGATTAGAGAAGAACTCGGCGACAAAAACGGAATTGCGAACTGTTACAACAATATTGGCATTGTTTGCAATGAACAAGGTTCATATAACAAGGCAATTGAATATTATCTTAAAGCACTTAAAATAAAAGAAGAACTCGGCGATAAAAACGGGATAGCAGCGATATATAATAATATTGCCGATTTAAATATAACTCTTGCAGATTCGTCAGCTTTAAACGATAACCAAAGAAACAACTATCTTAACAAAGCTGTTGAATATGGCAAAAAAGCTATTGAACTTTCCAAAGAAATAGAAGCAATGCAAAGAGAAAATTTTGCTGCAAATATGCTAATGAAGGCCTATAAAAAGCTTGGTAACAATAAAAAAGCAATGGAATATGCCGAAATTTATATTACCACCAAAGACAGTATGTTCAATAAAGAAAAAACCAAAGCACTTACAGAAATGCAGGTAAAATATGAGGCAGAGAAAAAGCAGTTGCAAATAGAAAAAATGGAAAAACAAAAACTCTTAGACCAAAAAACCATAGAAGTACAGCAGGCACAAAACCGCAAACAACTGATTATTATATTTTCATCAATAGCCGGTTTTATAATTGTGCTTGTTTTTTCAATTATTATACTGCGAATGTTCCGTCAGAAACGTAGGGCTAACATTTTGCTTGCTCAACAAAACGAAGAAATAAAACAGCAAAAAGAAGAAATATCAGCACAGCGCGACCTTGCCGCCAATCAACGCGACCTTATTATCGAACAAAAAAAAGAACTAACCGACAGCATACATTATGCTTACAGAATACAGTCGGCAGCAATACCAAGCGATGAGTATATTTCATCCATACTGTCTGATTATTTTATACTTTACAAACCCCGCGATATTGTAAGCGGTGATTTTTACTGGCTCGGGAAATATGGTAATAAAATAGTTATTCTTGCTGCCGATTGTACAGGTCACGGTGTTCCCGGTGCATTTATGAGCATGTTAGGAGTTGCCTTTTTAAACGAAATAGTGAATAAAGAAAACATTACATCACCTGCTGATATTTTAAATAAGTTGAGAGAAGATATAATAAAAGCACTTAAGCAAAAAGGTAAAGAAGGAGAATCAAAAGACGGAATGGACGTAGCAGCCATTACTATTGATACAGAAACAAATAAACTTGAATATTCCGGTGCTAATAATCCTTTATATATAGTGAAAAGTAAAAAGGTAAAAGTTGAAAGTGAGAAAATTGATGAGTTTGAGGGTTTAACAGAAATAAAAGCCAACAAACAACCTGTTGCAATATACATAAAAATGGAGCCGTTTATTAATCACGAAATTAATTTGCAAAAAAACGATATAATTTACATCTTCTCCGATGGTTATGCCGACCAGTTTGGCGGACCAAAAGGTAAAAAGTTTAAATACAAACCTTTTAAACGCTTATTATTAGAAAACATTAATAAGCCAATGAAAAAACAGAAAGAAATATTGAATAAAACCTTTGAAGAATGGAAAGGAGAATTAGAACAAATTGATGATGTATTAGTTTTAGGCATTAAAATCTAAATTTACTTAAAATAGTTTGGAGTTTAGAATTGAGAATAATATGAACATTATTTAGTGCTTAAAAAAGACTCTGTAACCTGCTCTATTATTGATATTACTCACATTATTATTAATTGTAAAATGTGTTTCCCGAAAAAACGGCACAGGCTGTGAGATTGCTTCGCTTAGTTGTAAAATAAAAACCGTTTTAATCCGCCAGCTGACGAATTAACCCTTTGCCGATTTCTCGGAGAGGATTTAATTTTTATAATTTTTTTTGTGCAGTTTGTTTGAAAAGGAAACCAAACCTTTATTCAATCATTTTAGGTATCCCGACATAATAAAGGTCAAAGCCTCCTTGTCCTGTGGGTTTGTTTGAAGAAAAAAGCATCAGGTCGTTTTCAAAATTAATTGATAAGGCAGTTACCGGACGATATTCATCATATTGCGTATTTATTGAATCGCCAAAATTAACAGGTTCTGTCCAATCACCATTCTCATATAATGAATACCACAAATCAAAACCACCATAACCTCCTGCTCTATCTGAAGTGAAAACAAGCAAATTGCCATTTAAAAAAGGACATTTATCATCTGCAGAGCTGTTTAAAACACTAACTCTTGATATTCTATGACTTGCATCACTATTTAACCATGTAAAGATATTAATACTATCAGGCACATCAACTGAAAAAATATCAAACTGCCCGTCTCTGTTTGATGTAAAAAATATTTTATCTGCTTTTGAATTAAAACTCGGATATGCATCATCAAAATCAGAGTTTAAAACTTTTGCATTATACACATCACTAATCTCAACATCTTCGGGCTGTGCCGTATTTTGAAAATATTTCAAAAAATAAATATCTAAGTTCCCTGTGCTGTCGTTAGCAATGAACTGCAAAATTTTATTATCACTTAATACCCCGGAAATTGAATATGGACCAAACTCATTATATTTTGTATTAATCTTGCTAAGAATCTGATTATAAAAATCCTCAACATAATCAGCATATTCATAAACATTAGTGTATAAATTGTCGTCCTGAACATATTGAAAATCAACACATATACTTATTATATCAAAGTTCTTGCCTTGACTGTGTCGGTTTGTAGAAAACATTAATCCAATTGTTTTATTAATATATTTAATGTCAAGATTATAATCATCGTAGGGACTGTTTGCATCAGAAAGGTTTACCGGAACATTGGGGAATACTCCTTTTCCATCATTATCATTTATATCTTCACAACTTGATAAAAAGAATAAGACAAATGCTATTAAAATTGCTTTATTAAATCGTATCATATTTATATATTTTATAAATAAGACGCAGATTAAAAATAAAGGTTGCTTTTTTATACGATTATGAATTCATAATTTTCAGTTTCGCAAATTTTAACAACAACTGCTTTTGTCCTGATGATTGAAAAAAAATCATTGCTTTAATATTTGGGAATTCACCTTCAATGCTAATCACTTTACCAAATCCGAAACGTTGATGTTTAACGCTCATGCCTACTTGAATTTTTTTCGGGTCATCAGCAATAAAGTTATTATCGGGTACATTTTTAACGTTGGCATCTTTTAATTTTTTGAATTTCTTATTTGGTTGTACGCTGACTGTTTCAAGTTTTGATTTTACCGAATTAGAATTAGACTTGTAATTATATTTAGTTTTATACCGAGGTTTGAAATCATTAAAATCATCATCATCCTGCTCAATATCAGGCTCTTCTTTGGCCACTTCTAAATATTTACTGTCAATATCTTTAATGAAACGGCTAGGTCTGCAATCTGATAACACACCCCATTTATAACGATTTAAGGCATACGAAATTTGAACTTGTTTTTCGGCACGAGTAATCGCCACATAAAACAGCCTCCTCTCTTCTTCCAGTTCTTGTTGTGTAGAAGTTGACATATATGAAGGAAAAAGCTCTTCTTCAACGCCAACTATATATACATATTTAAACTCTAATCCCTTAGCTGAA
>JAUVJB010000170.1 GCA_030592465.1 Bacteroidota bacterium
AATGACCTGCAGGTTCTTTATAATTTGGGAATAACATACAGAGCACTGGGTGATACTGAAAAAGCCAACAAATATTTTGAACAGGCAAAAGAGTTTAAAAAAGTTAAATAGTCTTTACCGGAAAATTGGAAAATAATTTACTAAAATACACTAAAATCTTTTAACTTTATAAACTTTCAAACTCTACTCATATTCAAACGAATAAACCTTTAGCTCATTCTGACTATCCACATCAGTTTCTGTTTGTTGCGTAGGATAATCATCTGAATTATATTGGTATTTTATCGAAATAGCAGATGTATGTTCCTCGTTATTATAATAATTAATTGCAGTAACACTTGTTTGATTATTTTTTGATTGTATTTCCGGCTCAAAAAAATGTAAATTTTTTAATGCCTTATATTTATTATTTTTATCATCATATTGATAATCAAATTTTTGGGTTAAAACAAAACTGTCGTTTTCTTCTGAGTAATATTTTTCTGTAATAATATTATCATTATTCCAAGTAAAAGTTACATAATAATTAATATCGTTTTGCCAATAAGATGTTATTTTTGATATTTGTGTACCATCATATTCAATGGTATCATAGCTGTTAGTTTTATATGTATCATCGCTTATTCTTGTATAATAAGTTATTTTATCAACTTTCCCATTTGAATATTCATAAGTTTGATATGAATACAAAGTTATATCATCACCAGGCTCTCCCGAACTTTTCAACCGGTTTATTCTTTTTAAAGCATTATAATGATAATCGAATAAATTTCTGTATCCTAAGTTATTAATCATTCCTGATTTTTTTTGTGATATGCTGTAGTTCTGCAACTTTATGAGTTTACCATCAGAGTAAGTGAGTTCTTCATAGCTTCTTATTGCTCCTTCCGAATTATAATTATTGATTTTTTGCAATTGATTGCTTTGCCATTGATATTCTTCTGTCAATGTTCCGCTATCATATACTTTACTCAAATATTGAGTGTCATCATCATCATCTTTTTTGCATGATGTTATTAATATTATTGAGAGAATTAGTATTAAGCAGGGAAATAAAGTTAATTTTTTCATATATTTATAGTGTATTATTTAATTGCACGCTATTATAACAAAGTTACAAAAATTTTATTAAATTTCAACATCAAACAATTAAACAATTTAGCAATTTAACAATAAATGTTCAACTCAAACAATAATTTGTTGTCTGTCATAAGCAAACGCTACATTTTTAGGTAATTCTTTTTTAATATCTTTTGTCAAACCCATTTGATGACTTATGTGAGTTATATAAGCTTTCTCAGGTTTAATTTTGTTAATTAGTTCGAGTGCTTCGCTTAAACAAAAATGTGAGAAATGTTTCTTTTTCCGTAAAGCATTAATTACTAATATTTTTGAGCCTTTTATTTTTAATTTTTCTTCTTCCGAAATAAAATTTGCATCAGTAATATAAGTAAAATCGTTTATTCTATATCCAAATATTGGGAGTGAAATATGCATCACTTCAATAGGAATAATTGTTACATTACTAATTTTAAATTCTTTATTATCAATATTATATAAATTTAATTGCGGAACGCCCGGATATTTATCTTCTGCAAAAACATAAGCATATTCTCTTTTTAAAGCATCATTAACTCTTTCTTGAGCATAAATATCCATTGGTTTTTTTTGAATATAGTTAAAAGAGCGTACATCGTCTAATCCGGCTATATGGTCTTTATGCTCGTGTGTGAAAATTACAGCATCAAGTTTTTCAACATTTTCTCTAAGCATCTGTTGTCTGAAATCAGGACCTGTATCAATAACAATTGTTGTGCCTTGTGTTTCAATCATTACCGAACTTCTTAATCGTTTATCCTTTTCGTCAGACGATTTGCAAACATCACATTTGCAAGCTATTACAGGAACGCCTTGCGAAGTACCTGTACCTAAAAAAGTTATTTTCAATTTATTTTTTTTCTATTTTTATGATAAAACAAAAGTAATTAAAAATGTTAAGTATTATTTAAGTGTATAAAAAATTCATTAATATTATATTAGGTAAATAATTTTAAATCATTATATTTGTAAGCCAAATCATATAAGTTTTTTTATGAGTGGCATTCTTTATCTTATCCCAACTACCTTAGGCGACAGTCCTGTTAATGATGTTATCCCAAATAATGTTAAAGATATTGTTAATTCAATAAATTTTTATGTTGTTGAGAACATAAGAACTGCTCGACGTTATTTGAAAAATCTTGATATAAACACCCCAATTGACGATTTAATTTTCTACACTTTAAATAAACATACCTCAGACGATGAGTTAACACAGTTTCTTGTGCCAATTTCTAAAAATAATAATGTTGGAGTAATATCTGAAGCAGGAGCTCCCGGAGTAGCTGACCCCGGTGCAGACATTGTTAAAATCGCTCATAAAAAAAATATTAAAATTGTTCCCTTAGTAGGACCTTCTTCAATATTATTATCGTTAATGGCTTCAGGCTTGAATGGGCAAAATTTTTCCTTTTTAGGTTATATCCCAATAAAAAAGCATGAGAGAATTAATAGAATAAAAATTATTGAGAAAAATTCATTTTCATTTAATCAAACACAAATTTTTATTGAATCTCCTTATCGAAATCAAAGTTTATTAACAGATATTTTACAAAATTGCAATGCACAAACAATGCTTTGTATTGCAACTGATATTACTTTAAATACAGAATTTATTAAAACAAAATCTATTGTTGAGTGGCAAAAAAATATACCGAAAATTAATAAAAGACCAACAATTTTTTTGTTGCATAAGTATTAAAAGACTAAAGGCTAAAGGCTAAAAAAACCAAAGTATAAAGTTAAAAATTAAATAAGGAAACAACCATGACGAGTAAATTTTGACACACAGGAGTATGATTATAAAATGAAATTAGAAATTAAAAATTAACAGCCTTATCCCAATTTATTTGTTTTGTGTTTCTGAAATTGCAAGTAGTTGATACTGTAGTAACTATAAAAACACAAACACATGAAATAGATAATTTAGTAAAAGAATCTCAAAGCTAAAAAATATTTTAAGTTCAATATGGGTTAAAACTAATAGAAAAAAATAATTTTGAAATACTTTTTACTTTAGCCTTTAGCCTTTTTAGATTAAACGTATAAATATAAATAAAAATATAAAGATATGATTGAATTAACACGCGAATTTGTTCACAGTTTACCAAAGGCTGAATTGCATTGTCATCTCGATGGCTCAATGAGAGTTGAAACAGTTATGGAACTTGCCAAAGAACAAAATGTAAAGTTGCCTAAAAATGATTTAAAACAATTAACAAAATATTTACAGGTAGGTGATACCTGCAAAAGTCTTGAGGAATATTTACGTCCTTTTGATGTTACTTGTTCAGTGCTGCAAACCAAAAGTGCTTTAGAAAGAGCTACTTATGAGTTAGCCGAAGATTGTGCAAATGAAAATATCAGATACCTTGAAATAAGATTTTCCCCAATCTTGCATATTAACAAAGGTTTAACTCTTACTCAAGTTGTTGATGCTGTTTTAAAGGGAAAAGCAAGAGCAGAGAAAGATTTTGATATTATTATCGGTATCATTATTTGCAGTTTACGACATATTGACCCGGAAACTTCGTTAACTCTGGCACAATTATGTGTTGCATATAAAAATAGAGGAGTGGTTGGTTTTGATTTAGCCGGTGCCGAAGGTGGTTTTCCTGCAAAAGACCATAAAGAAGCTTTTTATTTAATTAGTAATAACAATATTAATACAACAGTTCATGCCGGTGAAGGTTATGGTCCCGAATCAATTCACCAGGCAATTCATTATATTAATGCAAATAGAATTGGTCATGGTACAAGATTACGTGAAGATGGTGATTTGTTAAATTATGTTAACGACCATCGAATACCTCTTGAGATGTGTATTACTTCTAATGTGCAAACTAAAGCTGTTGATTCTTATGCTCATCATCCAATAAAATTTTATTTTGATTATGGTATTAGAGTAACTCTAAATACAGACAACAGGTTGATTTCAAATACAACATTAACCAATGAGTATATGATTGCTATTGAAAAATATGGTTTTAAACCCGATGATATTAAATATCTGATTTTAGATGGTTTTAAATCAGCTTTCTTGCCTCTTAACGAGAAGGTGAAACTTATTCATCGTATAAGTAAAGAAATGGAAGAAAAAGGTCTTATTGTTAGAAAAGATTATATTTAGTGTCAGAAAAAAACTCATTATTTACCGTCATTGCGAGGAGGAACGACGAAGCAATCCTTTGATTTACAGATTGCTTCGTTTTTCTTCTCAATAATAAATATTTTTTTAGTTCTATTTGTTATTTTAAAACGGTCGTCAATTCTTTTACCAATTACCCAAATAATATCATCCTCTGAACATAGTAACCAAGCATTGTTTTTATCAATAATAGAAAATTTATTGTCGATAAAAAAGTCACTTATTTTTTTCCTCTTTTTCATGCCAATGGGATAGAAATAATCACCATTTATCCATCTTCTGATAACCAGTGGAAATTTGAGTAAGTCATAATCTAAGAAAGCGAAGTTTTCATTTTTCATCTCAGACAAATCGGTGGCAACATTATTATCAGTAATCTTAATTTTCAATGCAATTGGCGATGAAATATTTGTAGTTTCTTTATTGATAGTAAAAACCTCATTCTCATTCTCATTAAAATTAATTTTTGAAAGAAATAAAAAATTACGGTCTTTAACTAAATAATGCGACGATGAATAAAATTTTTTGCCTGAAATATTATCTAATGACTTTATAATATCATTCACATTTTTTTGTTGGAAATTATATGGTTTTAAGAATTCATATAAATATGTTGTTAAAGGGCTTAACTTTTTTAACTCTTTAATGTTGATTAAGATTTTATCATTTTCTTTTGTCAAAATTTTATCTCTTTTCTCTTCAATAGAATTCCTGTAAATATCTTCAACATCGTTAAAAATTCTTATATTTTCAATTAAGGTATTATTAATATTGGGGTTAAGATTTTTTAATTCAGGTAATATTTTATGTCTTATTATGTTTCGTTTATATTTTAATGTTGCATTACTTGCATCTTCTCTATATTGAAGATTATTTTTATTGCAATATTCCTCAATCTCAGAGCGAAAAGCAAAAAGAACAGGACGAATAATTTTATTCACCTTTGGTTTAATCCCGCACAATCCTTTAATTCCTGTGCCTCGTGAAATATTTAAAATAAAAGTTTCAATAACATCATTTTTGTGATGTGCAGTAGCAATATATGAGTAGCCGAATTTTTGTCTTGTTTTTTCAAACCATTCATATCTTAAATCACGTGCGGACATCTCTATTGAGATACCATTATTTTTTGCAAATTTCTTTGTATCAAAGCTTTTGGTATGAATATCAATTTTGTATTTTTTTGCTATCTGTTTAACAAATTTTTCATCTAAATCAGATTCTTTACCCCTTAAATTAAAATTACAATGAGCAATGCCAAACGAAAAGTTCGATTTTATAAACAAATCTAACATTACAACAGAATCAATTCCGCCACTGACTGTTAATAAAATTTTATCATTTTTATTAAACAAATTTTTGCTTTCAATATATTTATTAAATCTGTTGAGCATAGTTTTTTTTATCATTTATAACAAAAGTATAAAAACCATTTTTTAAATATACCCTTTTTTGAAGTAAATATTAGAATTTCACATTGAGTAGTTTGCAATTTAAATAAAGTGTATGATATTATATTGTCTGTTAATAGACTGAAATTAGATATTTGACATTAGAAATTGTGATACGTTAAGAATATTTTTTTAATTCCAATTTTCTAATAACCTGAGTTTGATTACTAATTGACTAAAACTAAGTTAACTAAATGCGTTCAGTAAATTTGGAATTTTCTAAAGAAAGATAATAAGATTAGCCCCCGATTTTAATCGGGTATTAATAATTAACAAGATAACCGCAGGAAGCAGTCTTTGTGATTGGAACATAAAATTATTTTCCTGCGGAATTTCGATATGTTTTCAAAAGGATATAAAAAAATTATTCCAAATTTAAGGTTTTCTATTCGTTTTGGGAATGAAATGCATCTGTAATGAGTTTGACTTTTAAGTAATTAAATTTTTCAAACACCTTTGTTTTTTTATCTAATTCAGGTTATTAGTACCGAGTACTCGGTATTAATATTAAAGTGTAAACTACTTTTAGCCGATTATTAAAAATGACTAAATATTTTATCTAAATAATAAATAATCACAATTGTTTTTTCAATTATTATTAATAAATTTGATGTTCATTTTTTTTTGTTGTTAACAGTTAAATCGTAACATATATTAATGGAAAATAATTCTTCGAAAGTAAAAGGGCAAGGATTTGGAACTGCTCCTGTATTTTTTACTGCAATTTCTACTATTCTCGGTGCAATTTTGTTTTTGCGTTTTGGATATGCAGTTGGCACTCTTGGTTTTTGGGGTGTTATTTTAATAGTTTTTTTAGGTCATCTTGTTGCTTTCCCAACATCACTTGCTATTTCTGAACTGGCTACAAATCAACGCGTTGAGGGTGGTGGTGAATATTTTATTATTTCCCGCTCGTTTGGCTTAAATATTGGTGCTACAATAGGTATTGTTCTGTTTTTTGCACAAGCCATTAGTGTGGCATTTTATGTAATTGCTTTTACCGAAGCTTTTCAACCTCTTTTTGATTTTGTGCATAATCATTATG
>JAUVJB010000248.1 GCA_030592465.1 Bacteroidota bacterium
AAATGACAAATTATATTACGGCTCTACTGAGCTTGCCGAAGTGCAAAATATAACCGCTCAAAGTATATCAACACAGACCTGCCGGATTTTTAAAATCTGGCAGGTCTCTTCTTTTTTTCGCTGTCGCTATAAACGAAACAAAACCGCTTCGCCGTTTGTAATTTATATTTTTTTGATGTTTTCAAAAACCAATTTTGCTTTTGACGTACCGATAATTTTTTCTAATTCGCAGAAATCAGCTTTTCTAATATTATCAATTGAGTTTAATTCTATTAATAATTTTTGTTTTGTTTTTTCACCAATTCCTTTAATTTGATCTAATTCAGATTTAATCATTGCTTTTGAGCGTTTATTACGATGAAAAATTATTCCAAATCTATGTGCCTCATCTCTAACACGTTGAATTAATTTTAAAGTTTCCGAAGTTTTATCGAGATATAAAGGAACAGGGTCATCAGGGAAAAAAATTTCTTCTAATCGTTTGGCAATGCCAATAATTGCAGTTTTATTTCTTAATTGCAGTTTGTCAATACTTTTTAAAGCAGCGCTTAACTGACCTTTGCCACCATCAACAATAATCAATTGCGGTAATGATTGTTTTTCGTTAATTAATCGTTTATATCGTCTAAAAACAATTTTTTCCATTGAAGCAAAATCATTAGCACCCTTAACTGTTTTAATATTATATTTACGATAGTCTTTTTTGTTTGGTTTGGCATTTTTAAAAACCACGCAAGAGGCAACAGGAATTGTTCCCTGAATGTTTGAATTATCAAAACCTTCAATATGAACCGGCAAATCAGTTAATCTTAAATCTTTTTGAACAGCATGTAAAATTCTTTCAATGCCTTTGTTGAAGTTTGTTTTTTCATATTGTTTTCGTTTTTCTTGTCTATATAATTTCGCGTTTCTTTCTGATAACTCAAGCAACTTTTTTTTATCGCCCCGTTTAGGAATTGAAAATTTTACATTGTTTAATGAATAATCAATATTAAATGGCACGACAATTTCTTTTGAAAAACTCTGTACGCGTTGTCTTATTTCTATAATTACTCTTGGAAGAAGCAAGGCTTTATCTTCATCTAACTTTTTTTTAATTTCAATGTTTTGAGCCTGAATAATTGCACCATTTACAACTTTTAAAAAATTTACATAGGCATATTCATCATCATCAATTATTGAAAAGACATCAACATTGTTTATTTGCGGATTAACAACCG
This sequence comes from Bacteroidota bacterium, assembly GCA_030592465.1. Lineage (GTDB taxonomy): Bacteria > Bacteroidota > Bacteroidia > Bacteroidales > B39-G9 > B39-G9. Next base: position 1,221 of record JAUVJB010000248.1, read on the forward strand.
TTGACTTTTTTTGAAAATTCTCAAGAAAAGTAATTTTTTCTTTTATCACATTAGCTTGTTCAAATTTATATTGTTCCGAATATTTAAACATTAACTTGCGTAAATGTTTAGTAACAGACTGTATGTTGCCGGTTAAAATATTCTTAATTTCATTTATTGCATTATTATAATCTTCGGCAGTTTGAGTTCCTACACAAGGTGCTTTGCAATTACCAATATGATATTCTAAGCATACTTTATATTTATTGTTTTGTATATTTTCTTCACTAAGTTTTAATTTACAAGTCCTTGTCTTATAGTGGTGTTTCAGCATATCAAGTATGTTGCGAACCAATTTAACCGAAGTATATGGTCCAAAGTATAATGAACCGTCTTTAATAACCGTTCTTGTTAAAAAAATTCTTGGAAAGTCCTCGTTTTTGATACAAATCCACGGATATGTCTTATCATCTTTAAGTAGAACATTATATCTCGGAAGAAATTTTTTAATTAAATTGTTTTCAAGCAGCAAAGCGTCTTCTTCTGTATCTACAATAGTATGCTTAATATCGCGTATTTTATTTACAAGTATCTGTGTCTTAGTATTATTATGTTTTTTAAAAAAATAAGAAGAAACTCGTTTTTTTAAATTTTTTGCTTTACCTATATAAATAATTTTTTCCGTGCTGTCAATAAACTGATATATACCGGGTTTATTTGGCAAAACATTAAGTAATGATTTAATATGTTCAATATTGTTGTTTATATTTACCACGTTTTTTAGGCGATTAAGAAAATTTATGTAAATTTAATTATTAACTTTGAAACTTCAACATATATATATCTTATGTCATCATTAGATTTAATAAAAGCTCCTATTATTGAAGAAATGAGAAAATTTGAACCGATTTTCAAATCTTCAATGAAAAGCAAGCATAAACTTTTAAATATAATAATTAATTATATTATAAGAAGCAAAGGTAAGCAATTACGACCAATGGTTGTTTTTTTGTCTGCCCGCATGCAAGGTAAAACAAACAAATCAACATACCATGCAGCTGCCCTGATTGAATTGATGCATACTGCTACTTTAATTCACGATGATATTGTTGATGAAGCGTTTAAACGAAGGGGGCTTTTTTCAATTAATGCTTTATGGAAAAACAAAGTGTCTGTTCTTGTTGGTGATTATTTGCTGGCAAAAGGTTTGTTGTTGGCTGTTGATAATGATGAGTTTGATTTGCTTAGAATTGTTTCGTTATCTGTTAAAGAAATGAGCGAAGGTGAGTTGTTACAAATTGAAAAATCAAGAAAATTAGATATATCGGAAGAAATTTATTTTGAAATAATCAGAAAGAAAACAGCATCTTTGATTTCTTCATGTGCTGCAATAGGAGCAAAGTCTGTTGGTGCTGATGATGATATTGTAGAAAAAATGAAACAATTTGGTGAAAATCTCGGCATTGCTTTTCAAATTAAGGATGATATTTTTGATTATCAAAAGAATAATATAATTGGTAAACCTACGGGAAACGACCTTAAAGAACAAAAATTAACTTTGCCGGTTATTTATGCTTTAGATAATGCCACTAATTCAGAAAAACGAAAAATAATTAATAATATAAAAAATCATAATAAAGAAACAAAAAAAGTAAGGGAAGTAATTGATTTTGCCGTTAAAAACAAAGGTTTAGAATACTCTACCCAAAAGATGAACGAATATAAAAATAAAGCAATAGAGATACTTAAAGAATTTCCGGAATCTGAAGCAAAGATATCGTTAATCAAATTGTCGGAATTTGTTGCTGATAGAAAGAAATAGCGCTTGCCGTCATCCTATGTTTGGAAAAAGTAATTATATGTTGAACCGTGGTGATTTTGCGACGAGAGGCGACTTTGCGACATTGCGATGGAGCGACTTTGCGATACATCAGAATTAAAATAACGTGATTTTTTTGCTGACACTTTATTAATTATAATAAATTTGCATAAATCAGCGTTCTGTTAATTAACTTATGGATTTAGGAATGACGATAATGCGACTTGGCATGAAACAAAAAAAAAGATGAGCTTATTTTGCGACAAGGCTACTATGTGTGAAACATGAAATTACCAACCGCTTAATTATAAACGAAATACAAAATTATAAATATATGCAAAAAGTTGCTTTTATAATATTTTTATGTTTGATGCAAATGAATATTAAAATATATTCTCAAACTCAAGTCGGGACATGGCGAGGACACTTACCATTCTCACATGCAACACGTGTTGCAGAAGTAGAGAATAAAATTTTTTGTGCTTCTGTTGCAGGTTTGTTTTCTTTTAATAAAGATGATAACTCAATTGAAAAATTAACTAAAGTAAATGGTTTATCAGATGTTTCAATAAGTGCAATTAACTATAACAAAAAATATAAAACACTTGTTGTTGCTTATGCAAATGGCAACATTGATTTAATCAGCGATTATTCTATTTATAACATTTCTGATATTAAACGAAAAGATTTATCAGGCACTAAAGCCATAAACAACATCTTATTTATTGATAATTATGCTTATTTGTCTTGCGATTTTGGTATTGTTGTTTTAGATATTGATAAAAAGGAAATTAAAGACACGTATTTTATTGGTGAAAGCGGACAATCTGTAAAAATTTTTGATATGACCTTTGATGGTAATTATCTTTATGCTGCAACCGAAAAGGGTATATATCAGGCAGATATTAATTCTTTAAATTTATTAGATTATGAAAACTGGCATCGTTTTGACAATCTGCCAACTTATGACAAAAAATTTAACACAATAACATTTTTTAATAATAAAATTTTAGCAAACTATTCAAGCGAACAACCCTTTTCAGACACTATTTATGTGTATAACGGGGCAGATTGGAGTTGTTATGATACAACAATTAACTCTACCAAAGCATTAATAAATAATTATAATAATTTAATTATTGTAAAAAAATGGCACGTAGATGTGTATAACACCGACAACCAATGTATCCGTCATTTTTCTACACAGGATAGTAAATATGCAATTCTTGACAAAGACAACATTCTTTGGGTTGCCGATTATCAAGAAGGTTTAGTGCAGAATACAGAAACATGGCAGGTACAAAAATTTTGTCCAAACGGGCCAATTGACATAAAAGTTTTTGATATGTCATTTGTTAACGATAATTTATGGGTTGCATCCGGTGGCAGAA